>NZ_JBYOKU010000041.1:0-51151 GCF_057799175.1 Pseudomonas sp. 14P5.3.2
AGCCAGTGGTTCTGACACCACCCAATTAAACCTGTGGGAGCGGGCTTGCTCGCGAAGGGGCCGCGTCAGCCACTTCATATGCTGACTGACACACCGCCTTCGCGAGCAAGCCCGCTCCCACATTGGTGCGCTAAGCCAGTGGCTCTGACACCACTCAATTAAACCTGTGGGAGCGGGCTTGCTCGCGAAGGGGCCGCGTCAGCCAATTCATATGCTGACTGACACACCGCTTTCGCGAGCAAGCCCGCTCCCACATTGGTCTGCGCTCAGCCATTGGCTCTGACACCAATCACAGGGGTTGGGTCTGTGGCTGGCAGTAGAAACAGCGCGGGTTATTTGACCAGGCGTTTTTCCCTGGACGGTCGGTAGCCAAAGAACGCGCTGTAGCATTTGCTGAAATGGCTCGGCGAAACGAAACCACAGGCCACCAGCACTTCCATCTGCGACAGCTCGGTGTGTTGCAACAGGCGCCGGGCTTCGGTGATACGCAATTCGAGGTAATAGCGCTGCGGCGTGGTGCCCAGTTGCTCCTTGAACAAACGCTCCAGCTGACGCCGCGATCGGCCGGCATACACCGCCAGTTGCTCCAGCTCCAATGGCTCTTCGAGGTTGGCATCCATCAGTTTCACCACCTCGCGCAAGGGTGCGCTGACGCAGAGGTTTTCGTCCGGTTTGATCCGCCGGTACCGCGACTCCTCGAACGCCAGAATATCCTCGATGCCTTCGACCAGCGCCTTGCCGTGCAGGCCTTTGATCCAGTCCAGCGCCATATGGAACGCCCCGGACGGACTCGACGCGGTGAGTCGATCACGATCAATCACATACGGCTCGCTGCTGACCTGGGTGGCTTTGGCAATTTCCGTGAGCGCCGGACGATGTTCCGGGTGGATCGCACATCGATAGCCATCAAGGAGCCCAGCGCGGCCGAGAAACCACGCACCGTTCCACAATCCGGCCAGACCGACACCGCGCTCTGCGGCGCAGCGCAACAGGCTGATCAACTCCTCGCTGGCCTTCAGCTCGGTGCGGTAGCCGCCACACACCACCAGCAGATCCAGCTGAGCAAGACTGGCCGGGTCAATCCGCGAGTCCGGACGAATCACCAGTCCCAGATCGCTGATCACCTCTCCCTCGCCCAGACCGAACGTGCGCGAGCTGAACAGTCCGGCGCGCAACAGATTGGCGGTGATGATGGTATCCAGCGCCTGGGTGAAGGCCGGCAGTGAAAAGTGCTCCAGCAACAGGAAACCGGTGCGGGTGATGCGGGTCTCGGCGGCTTGCTCATTCAGATAGCGGAGGTTTTTACCCTTCATGCCTCCGCTGAATTGACGTCGTTCGATCAAGGTCTGGCCCATCGGTCATGTTGTTATCCGCCGATAGTTGGCTTGCCGGGCCAAAGAGTCAATCACGCTTGCGGCTGATGACTGGTCACGCAGTGAATCCCGCCGCCACCGGCAGCAATCGCATCGATGTTCAGCAACTCGACTTTGCGCTCCGGATACAGCTTCGACAGCAGGTCGTAAGCCTTCTGGTCGGCTGCCTTGTCGCCGAATTCCGGGGCGATGATCGCGCCGTTGATCACGAAGTAGTTGATGTAACCGGCAGCGAAATCCGGGTTGTTCTGATTGAACTTGCTTTTGCGCGGCTTGAGCGGCGGCGAAATCGTGTGGATCTGCAGTTTGCGACCATCAGCGTCGGTGGCTTTCTGGAGAATCTCCAGGTGCGCCAGCGTGACTTGGTGATCGTAGGATTCAGGGTCGCTGTCGAGGTTGGCGATCACCACACCGGGCTTGATGAACCGCGCATAGAAATCGACGTGAGCGTCGGTGATGTCCTTGCCCTTGATCCCCGGCAGCCAGATGATTTTGCGCAGACCCAGACGCGCCTTCAATTCAGCCTCGACCTCGGCCTTGCTCCAGCCCGGATTGCGGTTGCTGTTGATCCAGCTGCTCTCGGTCATGATCCCGGTGCCGTGACCGTCGACTTCAATGCCGCCGCCCTCGCCCACCAGCTCGCTGCGCAGGTAAGCCGCCTGTGCGTCGGCGGCCACGCGCGCGGCGATTTTTGCATCCTTGCTGTGCCGCTGTTTGTCGCCCCAACCGTTGAAATTGAAGTCCACGGCGCCGAGTCCGCCCCTGTCGTCGATGACAAAATTGGCGCCGATGTCACGCATCCAGATGTCGTCGAGCGCGGCGGTCACGTAGGTGACGTTGCGGGTGCCGCAGTACTCTTCGGCGAGGCTGCGTTCGCCGCTGCGACAGAACACCGTGAGCGGTTCATAACGGGCAATGGTGCGGGCAATGCGGCCCAGCGCAGCCTGCACATCCGCGGTGAAATCTTCCCAGATCGCATCCTGTGCGCCGAAAGCGATGAAGGCGCGCTCGTGCTTGTCGCCCTCGTCCGGCATGAACCAATCCCCCGCGCTGGCCGCCAGCAATTTGCCCGGCGTCAGGCCAAGGCCCATGACCGCGGCGCTGACACCTGCGGCGACTGATACCTGTTTGATGAACTCTCGACGCGTCGACATATCTGGTTTTCCTGAAAAGAGCCGGCGACCGGGCGCCGGCGGTTGAATCATGGCTGAGTGGCGGTTTTGAATTTGGTCCAGGTGCGCATCCGTGCACGCATATCGGCCTGAGGAATGTCCTTGCCCGGGATCAATCGAGCGTAGGTCACCTCATCGAGGTAGATATCCGGGTTGTTGCGCATCGCCGCATCGACGCTGGCCCGCGCCTTGACGTTGGAAGTCGGGTAACCGGTGAAGTTACTGATCGCCGCCATGTTCTGCGGGAGCATCACAAAGTTGATGAACGCGTAGGCGTATTCCGGATGTTTCGCATCGACCGGAATCGCCATCGTGTCCATCCACACCGTGGTGCCTTCGCGGGGGATGCGGTATTCGAATCGGGTGGTCTTGCCGGCGCTGTCCGAGGTGCGCTGGGCCTGGGTCATGTCACCGCTGTAACCCAGCGACAGGCACAGGTTGCCGTTGACCAGATCGGTCACCGGTTGCGACTGGAACTTGCGCACGTAAGGCCGCAGCTTCATCAGCACCTCACTGGCCGCCGCCAGATCCTCCGGTTTCGCGCTGCGCGGATCGCGACCCAGATAATTGAGCACCACCGCCAGCACTTCATCCGGCGAGTCGATCAGCGAAATTCCACAGTCGGCAAACTTCGCCGCCAGCTCCGGTTTGAACAGCATGTCCAGGCTATTAACCGGTGCGTCGGCCATGCGCTGCTGGATCTGCGCCGCGTTGTACGTCAGGCCGATGGTGCCCCAGGTGTAGGGCACGGTGGCCTGGCTGGAGTGTTCGTAATGGCTGCGCAATTTCTGCAAACCGGGTTCGATGTCGGCCAGCGCCGTCAGCTTCGATTGATCCAGCGGCAACAGGCTGCCGGCCCGCATCAGGCGCTCGGCTACGGTGTCGCCGGGGAAGATCAGGTCATAGCCGCTGCCACCAGAGAGCATCTTCGCTTCGAGGGTTTCACTGCCGTCCATGACGTCATAAATCACCTTGATCCCGGTTTCCGCGGTAAAGCGGCTCAGGGTGTCTTCGGCAAAATAATCGGCCCAGTTGTACAGCCGCAGGGTTTTGTCCTCGGCGTGCAGCGACGGGATCACGCATGTCAGCGCCAGACCCAGCGCGCCCAGCAGTCTTTTGTGGTGCGTAGCCATGTTCAAACCCCTTGAGTGTTCCAGCGTGCATGGAGGTGGCGGCCGTCCTGACTGAGTAGCGCGCCGTACATGTCCGGCCGCCGGTCGCGGTAGATGCCCCAGCTCAGGCGCTCTTCGCGCATCGCGTCGAGATCGAGGCGGTGCACCAGCACGCCGCTACTGTCGCGATCGGCTTCGGCGAGCAATCGGCCTTTGTGATCGCTGATAAACGACGAGCCGTAAAAGCTCATTTGCAGCGACGAATCAGTGGTTGCAACTTCTCGCCCGACCCGGTTGGCGGCTACCACCGGCAGCAGATTGGCGGCAGCATGACCGCGCATGGTCATCTGCCAGTGATCGCGGGAATCCAGCCCCGTGCATCCCGGCTCAGAGCCAATGGCCGTGGGGAACAGCAACACTTCAGCACCCATCAACGCCAGACAACGTGCAGTCTCGGGGAACCACTGATCCCAGCAGATACCCACGCCGAGGCGACCGAACGCGGTGTCCCAAACGCGGAAACCGCTGTCGCCGGGGCTGAAATATTCCTTCTCCTGATAACCGATGGCGTTGGGGATGTGGGTCTTGCGATACACCCCCGACAGACGCCCGTCGGCATCGGCCACGCTCAACGAATTGAAGAAGGCGTTGCCGGCCCTCTCGAACCAGCTCAGCGGCAACACCACGCCCAGCTCTTTGGCCAGCGCAGCGAAACGCTGCAGCACGCGGCTGTCACGGTATTCCTCGGCCAGCGCCAGATGTTTGTGGCTCTGTTCGATGCAGAAATACGGCGTGGCGAACAGCTCCTGCAACAGGATCACCTGCGCGCCCTTCGCGGCGGCCTCACGCACCAGTTGCTCGGCCTGATCGAGGTTGCGCGGCAGATCCCAGGTGCACGGCATCTGGGTGGTGGCGATGGTCAGATGGCTCATCGCTCAACCCTCCACCGGCCAGGCGGGCTGCTGCTGGGTGATGCAATGCACCCCGCCGCCGCCATGGGCCAGATGATTGATGCGCACCGGCACCACTTCGCGTCCGGGGAACGCCTGCGCCAGCACTTTGGCCGCCGCCTCGTCGGCCTCGATGCCGTAGGCCGGCATGATGATCGCGCCGTTGGCGATGTAGAAATTGGTGTACGAGGCGCAGAACACTTCGGCGTCGCTGTCCACCGCTTCGCTGGCTTCGAACAGTTCGATCAGCTCGAACTTGCGCCCTTGGGCGTCGGTCGCCAACTCCAATGCGCGGCGATTTTCCCGCACCACTTCGGCGTACACCGAACTCTGGTCATGCGTCGCATCCACCAGCAACACGCCGGGACGGGCGAAGGCGCAGACACCATCGACGTGGCCGTCGGTCATGTCGCCGGTGACGTAATCCGGATCGCCCGGCAACCAGATGGTTTTCTTCACGCCCAATAGACGGCTGAAGATTTCTTCCATCTCGACCTTGCCGATCCCCGGGTTGCGATTGGGGTTGAGCAGCACCGACTCGGTGGTGATCAGCGTGCCCTCGCCGTCGACATGAATCGCCCCGCCCTCGTTGCTCAGCGGCGTGCCGAAGCATTCCAGCCCCAGATGATTGAGCGCGCGCCGCGCGAGGCTTTCGTCCAGCTCATGCGCCGACTTGCCGCCCCAGGCATTGAAGCGCCAGCTGACACCGGCCAGCCCTTGTTGCGGGTGGCAGACGAAGCTTGGGCCAGAGTCGCGGCACCAACTGTCGTTGACCACCAGCGGGATCAGCTCGATGTTCGGCCCGCACAGGGCTTTGGCGCTCGCTAGCGCCGACGGATCAACGACCATTTTCACCGGTTCGAAGCGTGCGATGGCGTTGGCGACCCGGGCGAAATCCTCTTGCACCAGCGGCAAGGTCACGCGCCATCCCGATTCCCACAGCGCCTGGTTATGCGGCCAGACCATCCACGTCGCGGCATGCGTCACCCATTCGGCAGGCATCATCCAAGCGTTGTTGTTATTCTCGTTGCGCGGCATGACAAGCACCTCTCGATTAAGCCATTGTGTTCAATGGAAATTGCCGTGATTTGGCTTGAGGTGAATGCTACTGAGCTGAAACCGCGCCAACAAACGATGGATTTAGCGCACAACTGATTAGAGGAACTTATCGATATGCTCAAGCACTGGCCGCCGCTCAGCTCCCTGCGCGGCTTCGAAGCGGCTGCGCGCCTCGGCAGTTTTCACAAGGCCGCCGATGAGCTGAGCCTCACCCAATCGGCGATCAGCCAGCAGATCCGCAGCCTTGAGGCGTATCTCGAACAACCGCTGTTCTTTCGCAGCGGTCGCAGCGTGTCGCTGACCGATGCCGGCCACGATCTGCTCAGCACCACCCAGGCGATGCTGCAGCAACTGGCGGTCGGCATCCGGCGTCTGGGGCAATATCAGAAGCCCAACCAACTGGTGCTCAACACCACGCCAGCGTTTGCCCGGCACTGGCTGCTGCCGCGTCTGGCGGATTTTCGGCGCCAGCATCCGCAGGTCGATCTGTGGATTTTCAGCACCGATGAAGTGCCGGACATGGCCACGCAAACCATCGATCTGGCGGTGCGCGACGACATCAGCTCCCAGGCTGAATGCAGCTTCAAGGTGCTGCATGCCGACCGCCTGTTTCCGGCGTGTCATCCCAGCGTGTTGGCGCAACCTGCCGCGCAGCGCACCACCCTGCACGGTGAGCGTGAAATGGACTGGAGCCACTGGGCGGTGGAGGCTGGCGTCGATGTCGGGCAGCAGGATCAGGGGCTGAATTTTTCCGATCCAGGCTTGTTGCTCGATGCCGCTGCGGCGGGGTTGGGGATTGCGCTGGTCAGTCAGTTGCTCAGCCGTCAGGCGCAGGAAAACGGGCTGCTGCAACCCTTGGTGGAGCAAACCATTCGTGGCCCGAACTGGGCGCTGCTGACGCATCGCGACAGCGAGAATGACCCGATGGCGCGATGCTTCAGCGAGTGGCTGATCAAAAACCTCGGCGCTCGATGACCGGTGCATGCTGCGCCATCAGCTCGATGATCCAGTCGATGAACACCCGCAGTTTCAGGCTGACATGCCGGTTCGGCGGATATGCCACATAAAGCGGCATCGGTTCGAGTTGCCAGTCCTCGAACAGCGGCACCAACTCACCCCGGGCCTGATGTGCGTCCGACATATACCTGGGTAACCACAGCACGCCCATGCCGGCCAGACCTGCCGCAAGGTAGGCATTGCCGTCATCGACCGCCAGCACGTGACGCCCCTTGATCTGCAGGTGTTCGCTGTCACGGTGCAAGGCGTATGGCACCGGTTTGCCGGTGCGCGCCCAAAGAAAGCCGACCACCCGATGATGCGAGTCTTCCAGCTCCCGTGGGTGCAGCGGCGTGCCGGCGCGGGCCAGATAACTCGGCGCGGCGAAGACCCCAAGCTGAAGATCGGCAACCCGCCGCGCCATCAGTGACTGATCGAGCAATTCGCCGCCGCGCACCACGCAATCGACGTTCTCATCGATGATGTCGACGATGCGGTCGCTGACGCCCATGTCGATCTGAATATCCGGGTAACGCGCGTGAAACTCAGGCAACGCCGGCATCAGGATCAGCCTTGCCAGCGGACTTGGCACATCGACGCGCAAGCGCCCTCGGGGCAATGCCGAGGCGCCGGACAGACCGGTTTCAGCGTCGTCCATATCGGCCAATAACTTGATCACTCGCTCGTAGTAAATCGCGCCATCAGCAGTGACGTTGACCTTGCGTGTGGTGCGGTTGAGCAACTTGACCCGCAGCCGTGCCTCCAGTTGCTGCACCAGTTGCGTCACGGTGGTCTTGCTCATGTGCAAGGTCTCGGCAGCCTTGGTGAAGCTGCCCGCCTCGACCACCCGGGCGAACGCCTGCATTGCATCGAAACGGTCCACTTTGCGCCCTCGGATTGTTTGGATTTTGCAAACAGTGAACGCCAAGGTTGCGCGTTTATCGCGGCTGCGCAAGTCCCTAAAGTCACTCCATCGTCAATGACCAAACAATGATGGAGACACCCATGACCCAGCGCGACGTCGTTTTCCCGCCAGCCCGCCATGCGCTTTACGAGCGTCATCGCTATTCGCCGGCGATTCGTTCCAACGGTTTCCTGTTCGTCTCGGGACAAGTCGGCAGCCGTGAAGATGGTTCGCCCGAGCCGGATCTGCAGGACCAGGTGCGCCTGGCCTTCAACAACCTCAATGCGATTCTCGACGCCGCCGGTGGCAGCTTCGCCGACGCGGTCGACGTCACGGTGTTTATGGTCGATCCGCAATCGACCTTCGAAACCATCTGGGAAGTGGTGCCGGAGTTCTGGGGCAGCGCGCCGTATCCGACGATCACTGCGGTCGGCGTGACCTGGCTGGCCGGGTTTCAGTTCGAGATCAAGGTGATCGCCAGGCTGCGCGAAACGGCCTGATCGTCTGGCGGATTTGCACCGGGGGTCGGCAGTCTTCAGACTGTCCGGCCGGCCACCTTTTCCCGACACCCTCCATGTCAGACCTGCTATTGAAGCCCGCCCTGCCCGGTATCGCCTTGCGACGCTGGCGCCTGCTGCATCGCGTCAAACAGACGCATGCGGCGCAGTTGTTCAACGTCACCCAGTCGACCATTTCCCGCTGGGAAAGCGGTGTGCAGGCGCTGGAGCCGGCCGCACAGCAACAGCTGGAGCGCTTGCTGGCTGCGCGCCTGGACAGCGCGGCCGATCAGGTATTGGCGCGTCTGGTCGGGGAAAGTCAGCGGCCGATGCACCTGATCTGCGACCTCACCCACCGTTTGCTGGCCTGCTCTCCTGCGCGTACTGCCGAGTTCACCCAGCCCTTGAGTACGTTGCTGGGACAGTCGCTGTGGCGCTTCGCAACGCCGGAAATTGTGCTTAGAGAGTCAGCCCTGACGAGCACTGGCTGGCACGAGATTCAGGCGCCGCCGGCCGTGGAATTCAGCACCGGCAGCAATGCCTCCGACCTCGTGCCGATTCGTCCCAGCCTGTGCCGCTGGACGCGCATTGCGCTGTCTGACGGCAGCGCCGCGCGTCTGGTGGAAACCCTCTGAACGCATATTTTATGCGTGGACGCCAAGTGTCTTCAGTTCTAGGCTGAGCTTTTCGGCGTATTCAGCCAGGCAGACACATGAACCTCGAAATCATCAAGGGCCGCCTCGATTTTCTGCGCGAAGCAGAAAAACTCAAGGACATCCTGCGCAGCGCGCACACCTCCAGCGGCCGCACCGAAAGCACCGCCGAACACAGCTGGCGCCTGTGCCTGATGGCGATTGTCTTCGCCGATCAACTGGCCGGCCTCGACCTGCTCAAAGTCCTGAAGATGTGCGTGATTCACGATATGGGCGAAGCCATCAATGGCGATATTCCTGCGGTCAATCAAGCCGCGTTCCCCGACAAGGGCGAACAGGAGCGCAACGACCTTCTGCTGCTGACCCGTTCGCTCGATGAAGCACTGCGCAACGAGATTCTGGCGCTGTGGGACGACTACGAAAATGCGCAGTCCGCCGAAGCCAAAGCGGTCAAGGCATTGGATAAGCTGGAGACCTTGTTGCAGCACAATCAAGGTTTGAACCCGGCGGATTTCGACTACGGTTTCAATCTGGGCTACGGAAAGAAATACACCAGCGCCGACCCGGTTTTCGCCACCCTGCGCGAGCTGATCGACCAAGACACCCGACAGCGCATCAGCGACCGCCAAAGCGGCACCGAGCGTTCCTGAATCAGTTGTTTCATCTCAGCCCCATCCGCTGGCATGAAACGTGGAGCAAAACATCCCCGGGTACCCGCGCTGGCCTTTGACTGCCCGGCTGCGTATAACCTCGCCGTTTCGTCTAACCTGATTGAGCGCCCGAGCGCGACACCTCGCGCCCTGCACTTAGAATGCGACGCTCATGAAACGGAGATTTCCATGCTCAAACGAACCCTGGCACTGACTGCTGGTCTGGCCCTGTCTTTTTCTGCTCTGGTGGCGCATGCCGCCGATGTGTTGCGGGTCAGCGCGATTCCCGATGAAGCCCCGACCGAATTGCTGCGCAAGTTCGAGCCGCTGGGCGCGTATCTGGAGCAGCAGTTGGGCATGAAAGTGCAGTTCGTTCCCGTGGCCGACTATCCGGCGGTGGTTGAAGCGCTGGCGACCGATCGCCTAGACATGGCCTGGCTGGGCGGTTTCACTTTTGTTCAGGCGCGCCTGAAGACCGACGCCACCACCCCGGTTATCCCGCTGGTGCAGCGCGAGCAGGATGCGCAGTTCACCAGCAAGTTCATCACCGCCGACCCGAACGTGAAGAGTCTGGCCGACCTCAAGGGCAAGACCTTCGCTTTCGGCTCGGTGTCGTCGACGTCCGGCAGCCTGATGCCGCGTTATTTCATGCTGAAGAACGACAACATCAAGCCTGAAGCCTATTTCAGCCGCGTCGCCTACTCCGGCGCGCATGACGCCACCGTGGCCTGGGTCCAGGCCGGTAAGGTCGACGCAGGCGTGCTGAATGCCAGCGTCTGGCAGAAACTGGTGGATGCCGGCAAGGTCGACACCAGCAAAGTCCACGTGTTCGCCACCACCCCGGCCTACTTCGATTACAACTGGACCGTGCGCGGCACCCTCGACCCGGCGCTGGCGGCGAAGATCAAGAAAGCCTTCCTCGACCTCGATCCGGCCAACCCTGAGCAGAAGAAGATTCTTGATCTGCAGGCGGCCAGCCGCTTCATCGACACCAAACCCGAGAACTACAAGGGCATCGAGGAAGCCGCTCGCGCTGCCGACCTGCTGAAATGACCCTGAGCCTCAAACACGCCAGCCTGCACCACGCCAACGGGGTCGACGCGTTACGCGGCGTTGACCTGCAGATTGGCGTGGGTGAACAGGTAGCGATCATCGGCCCTTCCGGGGCTGGCAAGTCGAGTCTGTTGAATCTGCTGGCCACCGCGTTGCGCCCCAGCAGCGGTGAAATCGAGGTGCTGGGCGAGCGTCCCTGGCACCTATCCGCCCATCAACGGCAACGCCTGCGTGCGCGCATCGGCCTGGTTCACCAAGCACCGCCGCTGCCGCCGCGCCAACGGGTGGTGACGGCGGTGCTGGCCGGCAAACTCGGGCAGTGGAGCCTGGGCAAAAGCCTGCTGAATCTGCTGCATCCCACGGACATTCCCGGCGCCCGTGCGGCCCTCGCCCGGTTGGATCTGGGCGACAAACTCTTCGCTTACTGCCAGCAATTGTCCGGCGGCCAATTGCAGCGCGTAGGCATCGCCCGGGTGCTGTATCAGGCGCCGGAGGTTCTGCTGGCGGACGAACCGGTGTCGGCGATGGACCCGGTGCTCGCCGGGCACACCCTGTCGATCCTCGCGCAGCACGCGCGGGCGCACAACGTCACACTGGTGGCGAGCCTGCACGCGGTGGAACTGGCGCTGGCGCATTTCCCGCGGGTCATCGGCCTGCGCGACGGCCAGATCCTGTTTGACAGCCCTGCCGAACAGGTCAGCCGCGAAATGCTCGACACGCTGTACGCCAACGAGCAATTGCAAAGCCCGACGACGCCCAGTGCGCCGCTGATTGTGCAGATCCCGCGATGCTGAGGGCTGATTCACGCGACCCGGCCGCCGCGCCGCGCTTGTTGCTGACTCTGCTGGCGCTGGCCTTGCTGTGGCCGGGCATCCAGCTCAGCGAACTGGATCTTGGGGTGTTGCTGCACAGCGACAGCCAGACCGAAATGGGCCGCTTCATCTCCGGATTCTGGCCACCGGCGCATGACCACGACTTTCTCCAGTTACTGTTCAAAGCCACCCTGCAAACACTGGCCATCGCCACCGCCGGCATGGCTCTGGCGCTGCTGCTGGCGGTGCCGGCGAGCCTGATTGCCAGCCGCGCACTGTCGTTGTCTGCGGCGTCCCGGAGCGGCATTCCCAGTCGGGTCGGGCGCTTGCTGCGCTGGCCGGTGCGCGGATTGCTGATCTTCTTGCGCAGCGTGCCGGAGATCGTCTGGGCACTGCTGTTTGTGCGTGCCGTGGGCCTCGGCCCGGCGGCAGGTGTGCTGGCGATCGCCATCACCTACAGCGGCATGCTCGGCAAGGTCTACGCGGAAATTTTCGAATCCACCGACCAACGCCCGGCGCACGCCTTGATGCAGGCCGGCAGCGGACGACTCGCGGCGTTCGCCTACGGGATTCTGCCGAATGTCGCGGCCGAGTTGCTGTCGTACACGGTGTATCGCTGGGAGTGCGCGATTCGTGCGTCGGTGGTGATGGGGTTTGTCGGCGCCGGAGGCCTCGGCCAACAGATCGACCTGTCACTGCGCATGTTCGCCAGCGGTGAAGTGGCGAGCATGTTGCTGACGTTCCTGATTCTGGTGCTCGGTGCCGACCAACTCAGCCGTCTGCTGCGCTGGAGGCTGACATGAATCGCCTGATCAATCTGTTGCTGATCGTCGGTATTGGCGTCGCAGTCATCGCCTCGTTCGGTTACCTCGAACTCGACCTCGGTGAACTCGGCAGCGCCACCAGCCTCAAGCAGATGGGTGCCTACGCGCAGCGCTTTCTCAGCCCGGACCTGAGCGCCACGCATTTGCAGGCGATCCTCAAGGGCTCGCTGGAAACCCTCGCCATGTCGGCCCTCGGCACCCTGCTCGCGGCGGTGTTCGGCATTCTCCTCGCGCTGCCCGCGGCCGGGCGTTTCGGCTGGCCGTTGCAAAGCGCTTCGCGCCTGCTGCTCAACGGCCTGCGGGCGATTCCGGAACTGGTGTGGGCGGCGCTGATGGTGCTCGCCGCCGGCCTCGGCCCGAACGCCGGCACCCTCGCGCTGGCCCTGCACACCACCGGCGTCCTCGGCCGGTTGTTCGCCGAAGCGCTGGAAAACACCCCGCCAGAACCGGCCGAAGCGATCCGATTGCAAGGCGGCAACCCGGTGCTCGCGTTCTGCTACGGCACCCTGCCCAACCTCGCCCCGCAATTGCTCGCGTATTGCCTGTATCGCTGGGAAAACAACATCCGCATGGCCAGCGTGCTGGGCTTCGTCGGTGCCGGTGGTTTGGGGCAGATGCTGTATGTCAGCCTGAGCCTGTTTCAGGAAGCGCAGGCGAGTACGGTGATTCTGGCGATGCTGATTCTGGTGCTGGGCGTGGATTCACTGAGCGCCTGGAGCCGGCAGCGCTGGGTCAAGGCCTGACGGGCAAACCTCACTGCTCCGTCGCCAACCGATACTGGCGCGGGGTAAATCCGGTCGACGCCTTGAACTGCCGGGTGAACGCGCTGTGGTCGGTATAGCCGCACTGCAGCGCCACTTCGGTGATTGGCAACTCGCCGTGCAACAGCCGATGCGCATGCTCAAGACGGACTTTCTGGATCATCTGCCGCGGCGTCAGGTGGAACACGCGCTTGCAGTAGCGCTCCAGTTGCGCCACTGAAATCCCGGCGATGCGCGTCAGTTCGCCGAGGCTGACCCGGCGATTGAAATTCGCCCGAATGTATTCATCCACCGCCGCCAGTCGCTGATACGCCGGATGGGTTTCGCTGGCGGTTTGCAGGTCGACGGAAATTCCCGCCAGGCCAATGATCCGATTATCCCGGTCGTACAGCGGGCGCTTGTGCGTCAGGCACCAACCCGGTTCGCGGCTGCCGTACAGATGCAGCTCCAACTGATCCTCCAACACAAACCCTTCTTCCAGCACCCGCCGATCCTGCTCGGTATAGCCCGGCCCCAATTGCGCCGGAAACACCTCGGCGCTGGTCTTGCCCAGTAACGGTCGCAGGTCTTTCAAACCGCAGCGCTGCACCAGCGTCTGGTTGGCCATGACATAGCGCGCCTGCAGATCCTTGATGAAGATCGCCGCGTTGGGAATCACGTCGAGCATGGGCAACAGCAGCGCCATGCTGGCGAGCAGATCGTCGAGGCTCTGCGGTCGGCTCGCCTCGTTCTGCTGGCTCAGGATCGCAAACGCATTCTGCGTCATGACTGTCACTCCCCACGGTGCGCATTGGCTTGCGCGCAGATTGCCCGATGGCCGACAGCCTGTCGAGCCGGGCCTTTGCCGTTGACCACTGTGCTGATTTCGTCATCGTCACCGGCAAAAAACATCAATCGCGGATCGCCTGTTGAGTTCACTGTAGCGCCACTGCACGCCCCTCCAACAACCAACAAGAAGGCGACGCTATGACAGGCCAAGGCAAGTTCAAGAAGCAACTTTCACTGATAGACCTCACGTTCATCGGACTGGGGGCGATCTTCGGTTCGGGCTGGTTGTTCGCGGCCAGTCACGTGTCGGCCATCGCCGGCCCGGCAGGGATCTTTTCCTGGTTGCTCGGCGGTTTCGCCGTGTTGCTGCTGGGCATCGTCTACTGCGAACTGGGCGCCGCGCTGCCCCGTGCCGGCGGTGTAGTGCGCTACCCGGTTTACTCCCACGGCCCGCTGCTCGGCTACCTGATGGGCTTCATCACGCTGATCGCGTTTTCCAGTCTGGTGGCGATCGAAGTGGTTGCCTCGCGGCAATATGCGGCAGCGTGGTTTCCCGAGTTGACCAAGGTCGGCTCCAGCGACCCGACCGTGCTTGGCTGGTTCGTGCAGTTCGGGCTGTTGTGCCTGTTTTTCCTGCTCAACTACCGCAGCGTGAAGACCTTCGCCATGGCCAACAATCTGGTCAGCGTGTTCAAGTTCATCGTGCCGCTGCTGGTGATCGGCGTGCTGTTCACCTTCTTCAAACCGGCCAACTTCCAGGTGCACGGCTTTGCGCCGTTCGGCCTGTCCGGCATCGAAATGGCCGTGTCGGCCGGCGGGGTGATCTTCGCTTATCTGGGCCTGACGCCGATCATTTCCGTGGCCAGCGAAGTGAAGAACCCGCAACGCACGATTCCGATTGCGCTGATCCTTTCGGTGCTGCTGTCCACCGCGATTTACGTGTTGCTGCAAACCGCTTTCCTCGGTGGCATTCCGACCGAAATGCTCGCCAATGGCTGGGCCGGCGTCGCCAAGGAACTGGCCCTGCCGTATCGCGACATCGCCCTGGCACTGGGCGTCGGCTGGCTGGCGTATCTGGTGGTGGCCGATGCGGTGATCTCGCCCAGCGGCTGCGGCAACATCTACATGAACGCCACGCCACGGGTGATCTACGGCTGGGCGCAGACCGGGACCTTTTTCAAGATCTTCACCCGCATTGATGAAAAATCCGGCATTCCGCGCCCGGCGCTGTGGCTGACCTTTGGCCTGTCGGTGTTCTGGACCCTGCCGTTCCCGTCGTGGGAAGCGCTGATCAACGTGGTCTCCGCCGCGCTGGTGTTGAGCTATGCGGTGGCCCCGGTGACGGTGGCCGCACTGCGCCGCAACGCGCCGGACATGCCGCGTCCGTTCCGGGTCAAGGGCATGCGTGTGCTCGGGCCGCTGTCGTTCATCATTGCCGCACTGATCGTCTACTGGTCGGGCTGGGGCACCGTGTCGTGGTTGCTCGGTTTGCAGATCCTGATGTTCGTCATCTATCTGCTGTGTGGGCGCATGGTGCCGACCGCGCACTTGAACCTCGGCCAGCAAGTTCGCTCGTCGGCGTGGCTGATCGGCTTCTACGCGGTGACCATCGTCCTCTCCAAACTCGGCAGCTTCGGCGGTATCGGCGTACTCAGCCATCCGTTCGACACCGTGATCGTCGCGGTCTGCGCGCTGGGCATCTACTACTGGGGCGCCGCCACCGGCGTACCGGCACACCTGATTCGTCTGGAAACCGAGGACGACGAAAGCGAAGCCGCTGAATCCTCCACCCATTCGGCACAGGGCCAGCGCCCTGCTCACGCCTGACTTTGATTGAAGGGATGCGTTCATGAAACGACTGCACATCATCGATTCCCATACCGGCGGTGAACCCACGCGCCTGGTGATGAAAGGCTTCCCCGAGCTGCCCGGCAACAGCATCGCCGAGCAGCGCGACGCACTACGCGAAAGCCACGATCAATGGCGCCGCGCCTGCCTGCTCGAACCGCGTGGCAACGACGTACTGGTCGGCGCGCTGTACTGCGCGCCGGTCTCGCCGGATGCCACTTGCGGGGTGATCTTCTTCAACAACGCCGGCTACCTCGGCATGTGCGGCCACGGCACCATCGGCCTGGTCAACTCGCTGCATTACCTGGGCCGCATCGAACCGGGCGTGCACAAGATCGACACCCCGGTCGGCCCGGTCAGCGCCACCCTGCACGAGGACGGCGCGGTAACCCTGGGCAACGTCCCGGCCTGGCGCTACCGCAAACAGGTGCCGGTGGACGTGCCCGGTTACGGTCGCGTGGTCGGCGATATCGCCTGGGGCGGCAACTGGTTTTTCCTCGTCTCCGAGCACGGCCAGGACCTGCAGATGAGCAACGTCGAAGCCCTCACCGATTACACCTGGGCGATGCTCAAGGCCCTGGAAGCCCAAGGCATTCACGGTGAGGACGGCGCGCTGATCGACCACGTCGAGCTGTTTGCCGACGACCCCAAGGCTGACAGCCGCAACTTCGTCATGTGCCCGGGCAAGGCCTACGACCGCTCGCCCTGCGGCACCGGCACCAGCGCCAAACTCGCCTGCCTGGCCGCTGACGGCAAACTCGCTGAAGGCCAGGTCTGGACCCAGGCCAGCATCACCGGTAGCCAGTTCGAAGGCTGCTTCGAATGGCATGGCGAGCGCGTGCGCCCGTTCATTACCGGCCGCGCCTACATGACCGCCGACGCCACTCTGCTGATCGACGAGCAGGACCCTTTCGCGTGGGGCATCTGAGTGCCCCGCTTTTCTACCGATCCGAATGAATGTCCCGAGGAGCTACAACAATGAGCGATAACATCTTCACTGGCTGCATTCCCGCGCTGATGACCCCGTGCACCGCCGCGCGCAAACCTGACTTTGACGCCCTGGTGGCCAAGGGTCGCGAGCTGATCGATATCGGCATGAGCGCCGTCGTCTACTGCGGCTCGATGGGCGACTGGCCGCTGCTGACCGAGGCCGAGCGTCAGGAAGGCGTAGCGCGTCTGGTGGCCGCCGGGGTTCCTACCATCGTCGGCACTGGCGCGGTCAACAGCCGTGAAGCGGTATCCCACGCTGCACATGCGGCGAAAGTCGGCGCCCATGGCCTGATGGTGATTCCACGCGTCTTGTCCCGTGGTGCCTCGGCCACCGCGCAAAAAGCTCACTTCGCCGCGATCCTCAACGCCGCGCCGAACCTGCCGGCAGTGATCTACAACAGCCCTTACTACGGCTTCGCCACCCGCGCCGAGCTGTTCTTCGAACTGCGCCGTGAACACCCGAACCTGATCGGCTTCAAGGAGTTCGGCGGTGGCGCCGATTTGCGCTACGCCGCCGAAAACATCACCTCGCAGGACGATGCCGTGACCCTGATGGTCGGCGTCGATACGCAAGTGGTGCACGGTTTCGTCAACTGCAACGCCACCGGCGCGATCACCGGTATCGGCAACGCCCTGCCCCGCGAAGTGCTGCAACTGGTGGCGCTGAGCAAGCAAGCGGCCAAGGGCGACGCCAAGGCCCGGCGTCTGGCGCGCGAACTGGAAGCGGCGCTGGCAGTGCTGTCGTCGTTCGATGAAGGCTGCGACCTGGTGCTGTATTACAAGCACCTGATGGTGCTCAACGGCGACCGCGAATACGCCCTGCATTTCAACGAAACCGACGCCTTGAGCGATGCCCAGCGCCGTTACGCCGAGACCCAGTACGCGCTGTTCCGCCAGTGGTACAAAAACTGGTCCGCCGAACAGAACCTCGCCTGACCGCAGTCCCTGCCCCGGTGTGATGCCGGGGCTTCACCTTTTTTATCAAGGAAGCGCCATGACTCTGACAGGCCACATGCTGATCGGCGGCCAAGCCATTGCCGGCAGCCGTGAAGCGATCCGCGCGATCAATCCCGCCACTGACGCGGTGCTGGAACCGGCCTATGCCGGGGGCAGCAGCGAGCATGTCGAACAGGCCTGCACACTGGCGTGGCAAGCGTTTGATCGTTATCGCGAGACCTCCCTCAACGCTCGCGCCGAATTTCTCGAAACCATCGCCAATGAGATCGAAGCCCTTGGCGATGCGCTGATCGACCGTGCCGTGGCCGAAACCGGCCTGCCACGCGCCCGCATCCAGGGCGAACGCGGACGCACTTGCGGGCAACTGCGCACCTTTGCCCGCACCGTGCGTGTTGGCGAGTGGCTGGACGTTCGCGTCGATCAATCACAACCCCAGCGCCAGCCGCTGCCACGTTCTGATTTGCGCCAGCGGCAGATCGCGCTGGGGCCAGTGGCGGTGTTCGGCGCCAGCAACTTTCCGCTGGCGTTCTCGGTGGCGGGCGGCGACACCGCTTCGGCACTCGCCGCCGGTTGCCCGGTGATCGTCAAGGCGCACAGCGCGCATCCCGGCACCAGTGAACTGGTCGGCCAGGCGCTGACGCGTGCAGTGAAAAAATCGGGTTTGCCCGACGGCGTGTTCTCGCTGCTGTTCGGTTCCGGCAACGAGGTCGGCATCGCCCTGGTCAGCGATCCGCGCATCAAGGCGGTGGGCTTCACCGGCTCGCGCAGTGGCGGTCTCGCCCTGAGTAAAACGGCACAGGCACGGCCCGAGCCGATTCCGGTGTACGCGGAAATGAGTTCGATCAATCCGGTGCTGCTGTTTCCCGCAGCGCTTGCCGCACGCGGTGAGGCGTTGGCGCAGGGTTTTGTCGCCTCGCTGACTCAGGGCGCCGGGCAGTTCTGCACCAATCCCGGGCTGGTCATTGCTCGCCAAGGGACGGCACTGGACGCTTTCATCGCAGCGGCCGCCGAGCTGATCCAGCGCAGTCCCGCGCAGACCATGCTCACGCCGGGAATCTTCCGCGCCTATGAAACTGGCGTCGGCGCGCTGGCCGAACATCCGCAAGCGCAACGCGTGGCCATCGGTCTAGCGGCTGAAGGGCCAAACCAGTGTCAGGCGCAGCTGTTCGTGACCCAGGCGCAGGACTTCCTCGCCGACGCACGCCTGCAAGGTGAAATCTTTGGTGCAGCATCACTGATCGTCCAGTGCGCCAACGACGATGAAATCCGTCAGGTCTGCGAACACCTCGAAGGCCAACTGACCGCCACCCTGCACCTGGATGACGCCGATCTGGATCGCGCCCGGGCCTTGTTGCCGACCCTGGAACGCAAGGCCGGACGCCTGCTGGTCAACGGCTGGCCGACCGGGGTCGAGGTGTGTGATGCGATGGTGCATGGCGGGCCGTTTCCGGCCACCTCGGATTCGCGCAGCACCTCGGTCGGTACGGCGGCGATTCTGCGTTTCCTGCGGCCGGTGTGTTATCAGGACTTCCCCGACAGCCTGTTGCCGCCGCCGCTGAAACAAGCGAATCCGCTGCAATTGCGGCGCTTGCTCGACGGTCAGAGGGAAGCCTGACCATGCCCGACAACCTCACAGCGGACAACGCCGATATCGCGGTGATCGGCGCCGGCATCATCGGCGTCGCCTGTGCCCTGCAGCTGGCGCGTCAGGGTCAGCGGGTGGTGGTCATCGACAAGCAGCCGCCCGGTCAGGGCGCCTCGTTTGGCAACGCCGGGCATCTGGCCACCGAGCAGGTGTTTCCGATTGCCGATGCGTCGATCCTCAAGCGTCTGCCAGCGATGCTGATGGACCCGATGGGGCCGCTGCGCCTGGACTGGAAGTACATGCCGCGCGCTGTGCCGTGGTTCAGCCGATTGTTGCTGAACCTGCGTCCGGCGCCGTTTCAGCGCACCGTGGCCGGTTTGCGCGCGCTCAACGAAAGCAGCCTCGATGCCTGGAAGCGCCTGTTGCAGAGCATCGCCCGCCCCGACCTGCTCAAGGAGGACGGCTCGCTGCTGGTGTTCGAGCGCGCCGAGTCGCGGCAAGCGATCGACGCCTTGCAGGCGCGCATGCGTCAGCAACAGGTGCCGGTGGATTTCTGGTCGGCCAGCGCCGTGCGAGAAAGCGCGCCGCAGCTCAGCGAACAGATTCAGGGCGGGTTGTTCTACCCGCGCACCGGGCATTTTCTCGACCCTTTCCGGGTGGTGTGTGAACTGGTGAGCGCGGCGAAAGCAGCCGGCGTGCAGTTCCTCCAACAAGAGGTGCAGGACGGCCAGTTGCAGGAGCATGGCGTGTCGCTGCGCACCGATCAGGGCCGTTTTACCACGCGACAGGTGCTGATTGCCTGCGGCGCGCACTCAGCGAAACTCACCGCCGCGCTGACCGGTAAACGCGTGCCGCTGGACACCGAGCGCGGCTATCACCTGATGTTGCCCCACGAGCACGAGCGCCTGCCGTTCGCCGTTACCTCGCTGGAGCGCAAGTTCATCATGACGCCGATGGCCGGCGGCTTGCGCCTGGCCGGTACCGTAGAGTTCGCCGGTCTGGAGCGCCCGCCGTTTATGGAACGCGCCTGGCAGTTGCATCGCTTGAGCAAGGGCTTGTTCCGCCGTGATTTGAACGCTGAAGACGCGACGCCGTGGATGGGCTTTCGTCCGTCGCTGCCGGACTCGCTGCCGATCATCGACAAGGTCTGCGACGGCAAGGTACTGCTCGCATTCGGTCATCAGCATCTGGGGCTGACTCAAGCGGCGGTGACTGCAGAGATGGTCGCGCATCTGGTATCACCCTCAGCGAACTCCGGCTTGCCGACACTGGATGCCTATCGACTCGGTCGCTTCTGAGATATCGATGAAACGTTTTTGGTTTCATACTGAGCGCCGACCTTGGCCCAGCGCATATGGAACCGACTATGACCTCATCAATGGATACCCAGACACCCGAGCCGCAAGCAATCTGCAACCCGATCACCAGCAGCGCGATCTTCATCGTCGCCACGCTGCTGCCCGGGAGCGACGCCGCCAGCCAGGTGCGCGGCTGGTGCGGCGACATCGCCGCCCTCACCCGTTCGGTTGGCAAACGCGTGCCCAGCGGTAACCTGTCGTGTGTCTGTGGGTTCAGCGCCAACGCCTGGGACGCCCTGTTCGGTAGTCCGCGCCCGGCTTCGCTGCATCCATTCCGCGAATTCGGCGTCGAGGGCCGCCGTGCTGTGGCGACCCCGGGCGACATCCTGCTGCACATCCGTGCCGATCAGATGGACCTGTGTTTCGAACTGACAACGCAGCTGTGCAGCGCACTCAATGGCGCGATCACCGTGGTGGATGAGGTGCAGGGTTTCCGCTACTTCGACATGCGCAGCATCATCGGTTTTGTCGATGGCACCGAGAACCCGGTGGGCCGCAAGGCAGACCACTTCACCCTGATCGGCAACGAAGACCCGGCGTTCGAATCCGGCAGTTATGTGCTGGTGCAGAAGTACCTGCACAAGATGGACGCTTGGAATGCCTTGAGCGTCGAAGCTCAGGAGAAGGTGATCGGCCGGACCAAACTGGCCGACATCGAATTGGGTGAAGAGGTGAAACCGAGCAATTCCCACAGCGCCCTGACCACCATCACCAAGGACGGCCAGGAGCAGAAAATCCTGCGCGACAACATGCCGTTCGGTCGTCCGGGGGCTGGCGAGTTCGGCACCTATTTCATCGGTTACGCGCGTTCGCCGGAACCGATCGAGCAGATGCTGGAGAACATGTTTGTCGGCAAACCCGTCGGCAACTACGACCGTTTGCTCGACTTCAGCACCGCAGTCACCGGGGGGTTGTTCTTTGTACCGTCAGCCGACCTGCTTGAGGAGCTGGCGGAGCGAGAGCCGGAGCAGGCGTGACACCGTAGCGCCACGCCCGCCCGTCACTCAGTGTGGCGCGCGCGGGATGGTTTTCAGCAGGTCTTCCGGGCTGATGTGGCCGACCACGCTGCCCGGTTGCGGCATGTTGAGGATGTGGCCTTTCATCTTGCCGATGATGTGCATCTCGCACGGCTTGCAGTCGAACTTCAGGGTCAGCACTTCGTCGCCGTGAATCAGCTGCATCGGCGCGACTTTGGTGCGCACGCCGGTCACGCCTTTGGCCTGTTTCGGGCACAGGTTGAACGAGAAACGCAGGCAGTGTTTGGTGATCATCACCGGCACTTCACCAGCCTCTTCGTGCGCCTCGTAGGCCGCATCGATCAGCTTCACGCCGTGACGGTGATAGAAGTCGCGCGCCTTCTGGTTGTAGACGTTGGCCAGGAACGACAGGTGCGACTCCGGGTACACCGGCGGCGGCGTGGTTTCAGCCTTGCGGCTGCCACGCGGATGCGCCGCGACACGGGCGGCGGTCAGCGCTTCGATCACTTCGCGGCGCAGGGCCTTGAGCTGCGAGTTCGGGATGAAGAACGCCTGCGGTGCATCGAGCTTGATGTCGGTGGCGTGGTACTGCGTGGTACCGAGCTGACCGAGCAGATCCTGCAATTGCTCCAGCGCCTGCTCCGGCTTGTTAGCGACACCGAACGGGCCGTTGAGGGTCACACTGGCGCTGATCCCCTCTTCACTGGTCGCGGTCACTTCCAGCTGTTCTTCACGCAGACGTGCGACCCAGCTCAATGCGATACGACGCTCGGCAGAGGTCTTCTGCAGCGCCTGTTGCCAGTTGTGGTCGAGGTTGCGGTTCAGCGGATGATTCGGCCGCAGCTTGTACAGGCCTTCGGGCATTTCGTTCGGCTCGACGCGGTAGCGATAGCGCTTCTCGCCGTCCTCTTCGAACTCGCCCTTCGGCTCGGCGATGTTGGCGCGGAAACCCACGACTTCACGCTTGACCAGCACGTTGAGGCCATCGCCGTTGGACAGCGGTTCCTGCGTCACCACCTGCATGTCACGCTTGCCGACTTTCTCGACGGTGCCCACTGGCAGGCCGGTGAAGGTCGGCGAGTCGAACGCGCCGATGTCGATCTTGCGATCGGTGACGAAGTAGTCGGTGCTGCCACGGTGGAAGGTCTTTTCCGGGTCCGGCAGGAAGAAGTGCGCGGTACGGCCGCTGGAAGCGCGGGCCAGGTCCGGGCGATCTTCGAGCACGTCGTCGAGGCGCTGGCGGTAATAGGCGGTGATGTTCTTCACATAGCCCATGTCCTTGTAGCGACCTTCGATCTTGAACGAGCGCACACCGGCCTCGACCAGCGCGCGGATGTTGGCGCTCTGGTTGTTGTCCTTCATCGACAGCAGGTGTTTTTCGTAGGCGATCACCCCACCCTTTTCGTCTTTCAGGGTGTACGGCAAACGGCAGGCCTGGGAGCAATCGCCACGGTTGGCGCTGCGCCCGGTCTGCGCGTGGGAAATGTTGCACTGCCCGGAGAACGCCACGCACAGCGCACCGTGAATGAAGAATTCGATGGCCGCATCGGTTTCGTCGGCGATGGCGCGGATTTCTTTCAGGTTCAGCTCGCGGGCCAGTACCAGTTGCGAGAAGCCGGCCTGATCGAGGAACTTCGCCCGCTCAAGGGTGCGGATGTCGGTCTGGGTACTGGCGTGTAGCTCGATCGGCGGGATGTCCAGTTCCATCACGCCCAGATCCTGGACGATCAGCGCGTCGACACCGGCATCGTACAACTGGTGGATCAGCTTGCGCGCTGGCTCCAGTTCGTTGTCGTGCAGGATGGTGTTGATGGTGGTGAAAATTCGCGCGTGATAACGGCGGGCAAATTCCACCAGCTCGGCGATTTCACTCACCTCGTTGCAGGCGTTGTGGCGCGCGCCGAAGCTCGGGCCACCGATGTACACGGCATCGGCGCCGTGCAGGATCGCCTCGCGGGCAATCGCCACGTCACGGGCGGGGCTGAGCAATTCCAGATGATGCTTGGGCAAGGACATAGTTTTTTTAGTCAGGCTGTCACGGTTAAGGCGCGCATTGTAGCCGCGAAACGCCCGAGCGGCACGCCTGTGCTGCCAAGTGGCAACTCACCCCGATTCTGTAGGAGCTGCGGCACGCTGCGATCTTTTGACTTTGATTTTCAAGATCAAAAGATCGCAGCCTCGTTGCACTCGTCAGCTCCTACAGAGGTTCTGGCGTTAGATCAGGCGATCGCTGCCAAACGGCAACTCACCCCGATTCTGTAGGAGCTGTGGCACGCTGCGATCTTTTGACTTTGATTTTCAAGATCAAAAGATCGCAGCCTCGTTGCACTCGTCAGCTCCTACAGAGGTTCTGGCATTACATCAGACGATCGCTGCCAAACGGCAACTCACCCCGATTCTGTAGGAGCTGCGGCACGCTGCGATCTTTTGACTTTGATTTTCAAGATCAAAAGATCGCAGCCTCGTTGCACTCGTCAGCGCCTACAGAGGTTCTGGCGTTAGATCAGGAGATCGCTGCCAAACGGCAACTCACCCTGCCTCTGTAGGAGCCGCGGCACGCTGCGATCTTTTGACTTTGATTTTCAAGATCAAAAGATCGCAGCCTCGTTGCACTCGTCAGCTCCTACAGAGGTTCTGGCGTTAGATCAGGCCTTGGCGGCCATTGCGGTGACTTCCACGCGCATGCCTTCCACCGCCAGCGACGCCACGCCCACAGCCGCGCGTACGGGCCATGGCTTGGCGAAGAAGCGCTTGTAGACTTCGTTGAACGCCGCGCGGTCGGCCATGTCGGTGAGGTAGATGGTCAGGTGCATGACCCGATCCATCGAACTGCCGGCCCGCTCCAGCGCTACTTTCAGCGCCTGCAGGGTGCATTCGCTTTGCAGGGTGATGTCGCCCAGCTCCAGGCTGCCGTCGGCGCGGGTCGGGATCTGGGTCGAAACCAGAATGCCGTTGAAACCGACAACGTCGGAGGAAATCGAATCTGCATCCGGATCAGGGGTGAAGCTGAGGTCTTGATTAGCCATGAAAGTCTCTTGTCTGGAGAGATTGAGGGTCGCCGGCCAACGACGCACCGGGACTTTTGCGCGGGCAGTTTACATCAGTCCCCGCTCCGGCTCAGGCCACTGTCGATGCCAGACCCAAATCGCGCGCATAAAAAAACGCCAGCCCTTTCGGACTGGCGTTTTTTCTGAATATGGCAGGGGCGGCTGGATTCGAACCAACGCATGGCAGGATCAAAACCTGCTGCCTTACCGCTTGGCGACGCCCCTGTATCTCAAGCTCTGTAACAAGCTCTGCGAGAATGGGCCGCAATTTACCAACCTTTTTTGGATCTGGGAAGCCCTGAATGCAAAAAAATTTGTTTTAAAACAGCCAGTTATTTCTGAGCCAAGGCAAACGCCGCGATTCACTTCGACAAATTCAACGCAATCGCCTCGCGAATCAGCGCTTTCAGGGCCTGCTCATCGACCGGGTCGCCCTCGTGAAAATCAATCGCCCGGCGGGTGTTGCCCTCAAGGCTGGCGTTGAACAACCCCGCCGGATCGGCCAGCGCCGCGCCTTTGGCGAAGGTCATCTTCACCGCCGCCTTGTAAGTCTCCCCGGTGCAAATGATCCCGCCCCGCGACCACACCGGAACGCCCCGCCACTTCCACTCCTCCACCACCTCGGGATCGGCCTGGCGAATGACCTTGCGAATCTCGCCGAGGATGGCGCCGCGCCAATCGGCGAGTTCGGCGATTCGAGCGTCGATCAGCGCCGAGGCGTCGATGTTTGGGTTTTCGGGCTTCATGGCGGGCGTCCTCCTCGGCGATTTGACTGCATCAATCGTAGCTGGCCAACCGAAAAACGCTGGACGCATGATTTACCCTCTAGCGATCAGGGACTCATGCAACTCCTGATATGCCGCGACCAGTTGCTCAAGGGAGAACGCCCGATTGCGCCCACTGGGATTGGGCAACACCCACACGTGCGCGCCACCAAAGGTCCTTGCCTGCGCCCCCCACGCCACCACCTTCTGCCCCGACAACGCCGCATAAGCAGCCTTGCCAAGAAACGCCACACAGCGCGGCGCATGGCAGCTGATTTTCTGCTCAAAGCCCAGGGCCGCAGCGGCGAACTCTTGCGCCGCCAACTGATCCGCCCGCGCCGTCGGCCGCTCGACCACCGCCGTCAACCCGCAGCCAAATTGCAGGATGCTTCGATCCTCCTCCGCCCGCACTTCATACGGGGTGAACCCGGCCTGATGCAAGGTGCGCCAGAAGCGATTCCCGCGCCCGGCAAAATGATGCCCCTGCGCCGCCGCGAGCAATCCCGGATTGATCCCGCAGAACACTACCGAAAGCCCCGGCGCCAGAATGTCTTCAAGCCCTTCACCCGCCATGCGCGCGCCCCTCGTTCGCAAACATTTGCAACACCACCCACGACAAACCCTAGAATGGCCATCCCAGCCACAGAGCCAACCACAACGATGGACGTCATTCAGACCCTGCGCTGCTTCGTCGCCGTGGCCCAGAGCGGCAGCTTCACCGCCGCGGCCGATGTACTCGACACCACCACGACCAACGTGTCCAAAGCCGTCTCCAACCTCGAAACCCGGCTGCACACACGCCTGATCAACCGCACCACCCGCCGCCTCGCCCTGACCGAAGCAGGTGTACGTTATTTGCAGCGCGCTGAAAAAATCCTCGATGACCTGCGCGAAGCCGACGAAGAAGCCGGCACCGCGCAGACTTTGCCGGTCGGGCGCCTGAAGATCCACGCCATGGCCGCCATCGGCAACCACTACGTGATCAATGCGATCGCCCGCTACCGCGAGATTCACCCGACGGTGATGTTCGACCTGACCCTGAGCAATCGCCTGCCCGACCTGCTCGAAGAAAGCTACGACATGTCCATCGTGCTAGCCCGCGACCTGCCCGATTCCGGCTTCGTCGCGCAACGCCTGGGCACCACTTACAGCATCCTTTGCGCCTCGCCGTCGTACCTGGCCAAACGCGGCCACCCCGCCACACCCGCCGACCTCGCCGCGCACGACTGCCTGCGCATCGTCAACACGGTGATGCCCGCAGAAAACTGGGTGTTCGAAGGGCCACAAGGCATGGAAACCCAGAATATCCCCGACTCGCCGTTCCACATCAACACCGCCGACGGCATGGCCACCGCGATCAGAAATGGCATGGGCATCGGCATTCAGCCGCTGGCATCAGCCGTCGAAGGATTGGTCGGCGGAACGCTGGTGCGGGTACTGCCGCAGTACCGCCTGGAGGAATACAACCTGTTCGCGATCTACCCGTCGCGCAAATTCGTCGACGCCAAAATCAAGACTTGGGTGGAGTTCCTGAAAACCGCCATCCCGCAACTGCTGGCATCCGATGAAGACATGGCTGGGGCCAAGCAACTCGCTGATGCTTAGTGCCGCAGACCTGGAGTGTCGACCCTCCAGCACCGGCATCGACCATTAACCGTTAGAGCAACCGCTGCCCATCACTTGGTATTGCACGACGTGTTGCGCGCCGGTTGAGTCGTCATAAGTCATCTGCACCGGCACCACGCCGCACTGATTGGCAGTGTCGGAGATCGACACCACGTGAGCAATGTCGAGTTGGCTGGCGGAGTTGTACGCCTCGACTTGTGCGGTTTCATCCGCCGCAAAGGCTTGCGCGCCAATACCGCCAAGGACCAGAAGAAGAGCGATTTTTGCAAGTTTCATGATGTTCACCGTCTCGTGGGGAACCGTGTTTGTTCACGGAGTGGAGACGATGTTAGGGGTTCAAGCGCACGGCAAAAATCGGTCGGCTGGACAAACACTGTGTCCAGAATGGTGATGAATAAGTCCAGGCACCGCGGGTGCCCTTTTCGCGAGCAGGCTCACTCCCACAGGTTTTGTGCCCGCCACCACATTCGCGAACACCGCAAGACCATTGTGGGAGCGAGCCTGCTCGCGAAGGCGCCAGCTCAGCCAACAAACTACCCGAGACCACCGCCAGCGATCAGACAACACAACACCCATGGCGAAAGTTTTAACGAAACATCGCACCGTCCGGAGGGGCCGCGAATCGGCCGCAATTTCCAAATACCTACTCCAGCCCAAGCCCCGCACGCCCCAACGGGTTCAGACTCTCCACAGCAAAACGCTCCACCCACGCCCGCTCATAATCCTCCCGCGGAAAATCATCCGGCGAAGCACCCCGCTCAAACGCCCTGAACACATCCCGCGCATAGCGCAGATTCTTCGCACACATCGGCGCCGCCGGCACGTACATCACGTTGCCCCAGCCCTGCTGATTCTCCACCGGCGCGACGCTATGGATCACATCGCAATGCCACCAAACCGAATCGCCGGCCTGCACATCCGGAATCGGACTCAGCCCCTCCACCAGCAACGGATGCCATTGCCGCGATACCGGCAGCACCTTGCCCGGCGCCACTCCACACAATTCGTCTTCTGGCACGTCATCGAGCAGCGGCCGCAGCAGAAGGTACGCCATCGCCTTGGGGATCGGCAGGGTGTGCAGCACGCCTTGATCGGCCTGCATATCCGACAGCGCAGTCCAGCCCTGAAACGTGCGAAACGCCGAACACTTCACCGTGTCCTTGTAGGCGTATTCATCGACCTCGGTACGAAACGCCGCATCCCACGGGTCGTAGGCCGCGAAGTCGTTGCTGTAGATTTTGTCGAAGACCTTCAGATACGCCGGATGCAGCCAGCGCTCCAGCGCCCCGGAATCGGTGTGCGGGCCAAGGCCTTTCGAGTGCGTGCCCGGCGGACGCCGACGTACCCGATCCGGATACAGCGCGTTGATGTCCGGATTGAACCACTCCTGACCGTGCGAATGAGTCTTCCACAACCGATTGAGAAACGCCTGCGCCGTGCCCATCCGCTCATGCTGACGCAACTGCATTTGCGCCGCCGACCAATAGATCGGAAAAATCTCCGGCCGCGAAGCCTCCAGGTTGCCAAAAAACTGGTCGACCGGCCCACGGTAAACCGCATCGAACCGGTTCCTGTCGAGGTAATCCAGCAAGCCCTGGTCCCACTGCAGCACCTGCTCGCGGGGGAAGTGATTGCGGATCACCACGCAACCGCGACGCTTGATCAAAGCCAACTGCTCGGCAGTCACTGTGCCAGCGGCGATATCAGCGAACTCCAGCACCGGCCAGCCCGACCCGGTCTGCACCTCCTGGGCTTTGACCGACGCAATCTCGCCGGCAATAAACTCACTGACCTCGGCGAACAGCCCCTGCACATCGCCAATCTGCGCGCGCAAGGTGCGTTTCATTTTGACGATACTGTCGCGGTAATTCTCCGGAAGCGTTGCGCTCTCGAATGCCTGGTATTTGCTCATCGTGGGACCTGCAGACCTTGTTGTGGGTGCAGGTATGGGACCACTTCCGATGGTGTCGGCGGCAGCCTGATTTGCCGCGTCGAGTAATACGATTGTGGCGTTGTAGCGGCGCGCTGCTTACTGAAAGTGATGACCGTGCTGACGACGAAACTCCGAAGGCGTCAGCCCCTTCAACGCCTTGAACTGCCGATTGAACAGCGCCAGCGACGAATATCCCACTGCCTCGGCAATCAGCGAAACCGTCGAATGTCCCTGCATCAACAGCGCACAGGCATGTCCGACTCTTAGCCGTACGATGTAGTCCAGCGCCGTGCAGCGCGTATGCCGACGGAACATTCGATGAAACGCCGACACGCTGACGCACGCCATCTCAGCCAACGCCGGAATGCTGATGGCTTCGGCGTAGTGTCCATGCACGTAATCCAGAACCCGATGTATACGGGGATCCTCAACGATCTGACTGCCAATCTGAGAGTCCGGCGCCGACAGGATTTGCCTGGCATCAACGTCCCGTGTCAGTTTGCTCAACACGGTCAGCAGCGCGATCAAACGCTCGGGCAGCTCCTGCTCGACCATCGCCTCAATCAGCGGCCGAATCTCCCGCGACGCCGCCGCACTGAAACTCAATGCCTGCCGCGCCGCCACAAGCAATTGCCGCAGCGACCCCATCTCCGGAAACAACGTCACCAGCGACTCCGCCCACGCCGCCGAAAACCAGATCACCAACGCCACATGCGGTTGCCCGGCGTCGACCCGCTCCGCCGACGACCAGCTATGCGGCACATTCGGCCCGACCAGAATCAGATCGCCGTCATCGTAAGGCGCGACGTCATTGCCGATATAGCGATGGCCACGACTGTTCAAGGTCAGCGTCAGTTCGTACTCGGGATGGTGATGCCATTCAAACGGAATTGCCTCTGGCAGCCGCCGGTTCAGCATCGTCCAAGAGGCAGTGGCTTCAGTGGGGATTTTTTCGAAACTGGGTTTCATGGTGACCGATTCTGCTCTTTGGCGTGGGTGGCGCGCCACGATCGTATCACTCTGTTTACAACGGCAACGGTCGATCCTGCACCACGCGCTTCATCACCAGCGTCGAGGTCAGCCGCTGCACATTCGGCAAAGTCGAAAGGCACTCGTCATACAGGCGCTGAAACGCTGGCAAATCCTGAGCGATGACGTGCAGCAAATAATCCGGTTCGCCGAACAACCGTTGCGCATCCACCACCTGCGGAATCTCCACCAGCGCCGCCTCGAACGCCTCCACCGCTTGCCGGTCGCCTTCGCGCAACGTGGCGAAGACCATCGCGGAAAAGTTCAGGCCCAGCGCGGCGGGGTCGAGTTTTGCCCGGTAGCCGAGCAGCACCCCGGACTCTTCCAGCGCCCGCACGCGGCGGTGGCAGGGTGAAAGGCTCAGGCCCACGCGATCGGCCAGTTCGGTGACCGACAGCCGACCATCCTTTTGCAGCTCAGCAAGAATCTTCCGATCAGTTCTGTCCACGCAATAAAACCTTCTAATCTGATGCGCCATGACGACCATCTTTGGAAAAATATTCTAGCCGAGTTTGCTTATTCTCCCTCAACCAAAAACTGCCGCACCGCTGCAACCGGCGCGGCACTTGATTGATGGAAAACCAACATGAGCAAAGCAACGCCACGTCAACGGCCATGGGTGACGCCATGACCTTCAGCGTATTCGCCGCTTTCTGGGCGGTATCGATTCTGTTTGTGATCACCCCCGGTGCCGACTGGGCCTACGCGATTTCCGCAGGCTTGAAGCACCGCGTCGTACTCCCCGCCGTGGGCGGTCTGCTGTCCGGGCACTTACTCGCGACGCTGATTGTGGCGGCCGGGGTAGGCACGCTGATCGCCGGACATCCGCTGGCCCTGACAGCACTGACCGTAGCCGGCGCCGGTTACCTGCTGTGGCTGGGCGCCAATCTGTTCGCCCGCCCTTCCACTCCGCACGCCGCAGCGAGCCAGACCAGCGACTCATGGGCGCGCTGGGCCTTGAAGGGTCTTTGCGTGAGCGGGCTCAACCCGAAAGTGTTCTTGCTGTTTCTCGCCCTGTTGCCGCAATTCACCGACGCCGGCGCGCCGTGGCCCGTGCCGCTGCAAATGGTCGCGCTCGGCCTGGTGCATACCGCCAGTTGCGCGGTGATCTATCTGCTGGTCGGGTTTGGCTCACAGGTGGTACTGCGCGCCCGGCCTGCAGCGGCACGCAGGGTCAGTCGAGTTTCAGGGCTGATCATGATTGCGATTGCGCTGGGGCTGCTGATCGAACAGCTGCACGCCTGATTCTTCCTCCTGACGAGATCTGCCAATGACCGAACACACCTCACCCTACGACACCACTGCCCTAACCAAGCCGGCAACACGCCTGCGCATCCCGCAGCTCAAACAGATGAAAGTCGAAGGGCGCAAATGGGCGATGCTGACCGCGTACGACATGTACAGCGCAGTAATTTTCGAGGACGCCGGCATTCCCGTCCTGCTGGTCGGCGACTCAGCGTCCAACAACGTGTTTGGCAACGACTCGACCTTGGCCGTGACCGTCGACGAACTGCTCCCGCTGGTGCGCGCCGTCACCCGATCAACCCGGCGGGCCTTGGTCATCGCCGACCTGCCCTTCGGCTCGTACCAGGTTTCACCCGAACAATGCCTGCAAACCGCCGTGCGTTTCATGAAGGAGGCTGGCGCCCATGCGGTGAAGATCGAGGGCGGTGTCGAATTGCTGCCACACATCGCCAAGCTCAGCGTCTCGGGCATCCCGGTCATGGCCCACATCGGTTTCACCCCGCAGATGGAACATCAATTGGGCGGCTATCGTGTACAAGGTCGGGGCGAAGACGGGCAGCGCCTGATCGACAGCGCCAAAGCGCTGGAAGCCGCCGGCGCGTTCGCCCTGCTGATCGAAATGGTGCCCGGCGACGTTGGCGCAGCGATCACTCAAGCGGTGGCGATCCCCACTGTGGGCATCGGCGCCGGCAATCAGTGCGACGCGCAAGTGCTGGTCTGGCAAGACATGGCCGGCCTGCGCCAGGGACGTCTGCCGCGCTTCGTCAAACAGTACGCCGACCTGCGCAGCGTCCTGCAAACGGCGGCCAGAGACTTCGCCGACGACGTACAGGCCGGCACCTTCCCCGGCCCCGAACACACCTTTTAACCAACCGCCAGCAGCAGGAGGCCCCCATGCAAACCCCGAGACAACGCGCCGCCGAAGGCCTCAAGGTGGGCGACCGCTTCAACGTCGTCCGCCGTTTCACACCCGACGACGTCCATCACTTCGCGCAACTGTCCCGCGACTACAACCCCGTCCACTGCGACGCGCACTATGCGCAACTGCGAGCATTCAAAGCGCCGATCACCCACGGCCTGCTCACGGCCAGCCTGATGACCGAAATCGGCGGCCAGATCGGCTGGCTCGCCACCGGCATGAACCTCCAGTTCAAGCGCCCCGTCTATCCCGGCGAAACCATCACCTGCCACTGGCTCATCACCAGCATCGACGAGCGAGGCCACGCAACAGCCGAAGTCAGCGTCTTCAACGAACAACACATCACCGTGCTCGAAGCTATCACCACCGGCGTCCTGCCCGGCGCGCCAGAACGCGAATACATGAAACACATGCTGGCCGAGGGCGACCCTACCAATGGCGCGCGATGACGCGTTTAAACAGAGTTGTTTATATGACACCCGGTGTTACGTCCCCAAGGCTACAACGCCTTGCGCCATTGCCTACGACTACGCCAGAATCCGCCGGCTTGTGCGCCCAGGGTGCGGGTTCTATCGTGGGTCGGTCGCTGAAAAGCAGCGATCGGGTTTGGTAGCCCGGTTTCACACATGGCGCAAAACGTCACCTTACGCAGATGCTTTCTGGCGCCTGTGTTTTATGGTGGCCATGCGCAGGGCGCTTTCGAGCGCGCCGGTTTTTCCATGTGTGCCGGTCTACCAACCTTCGTAATGGCCACCACCCTCGTTTGGTAGCGAATGTGATGGTTCCCTTAGCCACATATGGAGCGTCACTATGTTCAAGGTCACACCAAACCCACCCGAAACCGAAACGGTCTCCCCCTACGAATCCCCCGATTCCCGAAAACTCAGCGAAGCCGCCGAACGCGCCCTCGACCACTACCTGAACCCCGCCAGCCAAATCATGGCCACGCCCTACACACCCAACGCCATGTTCCTCGCCAACCCCAAAATTGCCACCGAGGAATTATTGGCGAACGCCAGTGAATCACTGGGTTCGGCGACGGTGATGTTGGGGGATGTCGCGGCGCTGGTTGAGGGGCCGATTCGCAAGACGCTGCTGGGCATTGCGCAGGTGGTGATGCTGGGGGAATTGGCGGTGAATCAGGCGTTGGATAATGTTGTGCCGACGGCATAACGAACGCTCCCTCCTTGGCGCTCTATGGTGAGCGCCCAAGGAGGGATCTGCCAGAAACCGACACGCGAGAATCGTCAGCTTTCGCCAGAAGCTACCATCCGCGTTTATAAATAACGGAACAAACCGAAGCCTGACTCAGGCTCCGGTATAGCTGCTCCTTATTGCGTAGCGATGGCTGCGTCACGTTCCAGCTTTTTAGTTTTTTCTTGAGCCTCTGCACTTAACTGCTGTGGCTGGATGTTGATGTCCACTTTTTCGAGAGTGCCGGTAAACGGGAACGGCCCCTCGTAGTCGTTGGAGACTGCTTCGCCAGTATCGCGACCAATGTCGAAGGTCTCGGTTGCGCTGTAGCGGATCGGCGGCACGTGGGCAAAATGGGCGCGCCCGACCTCCTTGCCATTGATCAGCAGCACACCAGTACCGCCACCGCCAAAGGTCTTGTCTTCATGCGTGTACTGGAATTCGGCCACCACCTTCCCTGCAGGCAGTTTTTCCGGGGATTTGATCTGATCGCGTTCCTTGCCAAAGAAGTTGTTCTCGTACACCAGGTAACCGTCCTTGACGAACAGCGTGTATCCGGCGCTGCCCCCTTGGGCGACGATGACGCCCTCGGTTTTCGCGTCGACTTCAAACACAGCTGTCACCGTGTGAGAGCGAGCCTTGACGTTCGGCGCTGTCCCTTCCGGCACACGCACAGTTCCTGGATAGAACGTGAAATGGTCACGCCCGCGTGAGAGGCTCGGGCGGTCCGGAACATTTCCACGTTCCACGAAACGGTCGTCCAGCGGCAGTACGTTGTACTTCCTGGCCTCGGATTCGAACAACGCCTGAAGCTGTTTGAGTTTGGCCGGATTCTTCGCCGCCAGGTCATCCGCCTGACTGAAGTCCTTGCTCAGATCGTAAAGCTCCCACTTGTCGTTCTCGAAGTCACCCTTGCGCCCCAGCAATTCCCACGGCAAACCGTGGCGGGCGGCCGCTACCCAGCCGTCATGGTAGATCGCGCGATTGCCCATGATTTCGAAATATTGGGTGGTGTGCCGGGTCGACGCTTTGGCATCGTTGAAGCTGTAGAGCATGCTGACACCCGCCAGCGGAACCTGTTTCTGCCCGTTGACGGTCTCCGGCATTTTGATGCCGGCCGCCTCGTAGATGGTCGGCGCCACATCAATCATGTGATGCCACTGGTCACGCACCTCGCCGTGCGCCTTGATACGGGCAGGCCAACTGACGGTGAAACCGCTGCGCGTGCCGCCGAAGTGACTCGCCACCTGCTTTGTCCACTGAAACGGCGTGTCCACAGCCCATGCCCAGCCCACTGAGAAGTGATTCTCATGTTTGGGGCTGCCGATTTCGTCGATGACTTTCAGCATGTTCGGCACGTTGTCCGGGATACCGTTTTGCGTGGCCATGTTGTTGACCGTGCCATTCAATCCGCCTTCGGCAGAGGCGCCGTTGTCACCCAGTGCCAGCATGACCAGAGTGTTATCGGCATTCGGGCTTTTAGCCACGGCATCCAGTACTCGCCCTACTTGCTCATCAGTCTGAGTCAGAAAACCGGCGAAGACTTCCATCTGCCGACTGTACAAGCGCTTTTGATCGTCGGATAACGTGTCCCAGGCCGGCAGTTCTGCGGGGCGCGGGGTGAGCTTGGCTGAAGCAGGGACAATCCCCAGTTTTTTCTGTTGGGCAAACACCATCTCGCGATAGCTGTCCCAGCCCATGTCGAACTTGCCTTTAAACGGTTCTATGTAGGACGCAGGAACTTGATGCGGCGCATGCATGGCACCGGGAGCGTAGTAGACGAACCAAGGTTTTTTGGGGGCTACCGATTGTTGCTCGCGCAGCCAGTTGATCGCGTGATCGGCCAGGTCTTCGTTGAAGCTGTAGCCCTGTTCCGGAGTTTTTGACGGCTCTACCGGCACGGTATTTTCAAAAAGCTGAGGGTAGAACTGACTGGTTTCGCCCCCCTGAAAACCATAGAAATAACCGAAGCCCTTGCCCGTTGGCCAACGATCAAAAGGCCCGGCCGAGCTGGTCTCCCAGTCCGGCGTGTCATGCCACTTGCCGAACGCAGCGGTGGTGTAGCCGTGATCTTTGAGCACTTGACCGATGGCGGCGTTGTTGTCCTCCCAGACGCTGTTGTAGCCCGGGAACCCCGTTGCGCCTTCAGTGATGCCGCCCATCCCGACCTGATGATGATTGCGCCCAGACAATAACGCGGCGCGAGTCGGTGAGCACAACGCGGTGTTGTGCATCTCGTTGTAACGCACGCCTTGCTCGGCCAGTCGATCAAAGTTGGGCGTTGGCGTCAGGCCGCCGTAAGCCGAAGTACCGGCGAACCCGAGATCGTCGATCAGGATGACCAAAACATTCGGTGCATCCTTGGGCGGGGTCACAGGTTGCGGAAAGTCGGACTTGGACGTTTTGTAGGTTTCACCGACGGTGCCACCGAACGGTGCTGTCGGCAGCGGCAGGCTGGCGCCCGCTGTTGCGGGGGCGGCTTGGGCGGTCAGCGAGCCGACACTGCCAAGTAACGCGGTGGCCAGCATGAATGACGGTTTACTCGGTTTGGACATGCATCAACTCCCTTTGCATTCAAAAGTCTCAGGCAATCAGCTGATAAAACTCAGCCAAGCCTGGTAATCATCAACGTGGCACCCACGATCTCGCTGGGTGAACGGCCTTGAGCAATCAATCCGGACATGGCTCGCAGATAAGGCGCTGTATGGGCAAAGAACTGGTAGTAGCCTTTACACAAATAGTTGAGCCCCGGTTCGCCTTCATCTGTTTCGATGAAACGATGTTTTGGGCAGCCGCCCCAACACCCTTTCAACATGTTGCACTGCTGGCACTGCTTGGGGAGTGAGGTCAGCTTGTCCTGGCCGAACTTCTGTTGCTCCGGGGATTGCAGCAAAGTGGACAGGGACTGCTGGGTGAGATTGCCCAAGCGGAATTTTGGATACACGTAGTGATCACAGGAAAAAACATCGCCGTTATGCTCGACGACCACCGCCCGGCCACAGGTGGGCTGGTGGTGACAGGCCGCGCCGGGCTCGCCCATGTAGTTCGCAAGCGCCCACTCGAAATTCATGACGTAAATCCGGCCCACATCACGCTTGATCCAGACATCGAAGATCGCGTTGAGAAACGTGCCGTAGTCTTCCGAGCCAACAGACCAGGAGGTCAGATTTGGTTCGGCCTTGTGCGAAGCACTCAAAACCAGATCACTGTCCGGACCGTGCAAGGTGAAACCCATGGCGGCATCCGCCACGTCGGGAAGCCTTTCGACGATGGGGATGAACTGGATGTACTCGACGCCGAGCTGACGGAAGAACTCGTACACCCTGAGGGGATCCTGGGAGCTGCGTCGGTTGACGCATGCGAGGATGTTGAAACGAACCTTATATTTTTTCAGCGACTCAAGGGCACGCAGGACCAAGGCATGGCTTGCATGACCGCTGGAGGTGACACGGTACTCATCGTGAATATCGGCCGGACCATCTAGTGACAAGCCCACTAAAAAATCATGCTCGGCTAAAAATTGACTCCACTTGTCGTCGATCAATAACCCATTGGTCTGGAAGCTGTTGGTGATCTTGCGGCCAGCGCCATGAACCGCCTGCATTCTTATCGCATGCTGGTAGAACTCCAACCCCATCAGTGTTGGCTCGCCGCCCTGCCAAGTGAACGCTACTTCGGTCTGGTCGGTGTGCGAAGCGATGTAGTTTGCGACGTAACTTTCCAGCACATCCAGATTCATTCGGTGACGACGCTCGTCACGATACAGCGCGGCCTTTTCTAGATAGAAGCAATAATCGCAATCCAGATTGCAATCAGCCCCGCTGGGCTTGGCCATAACATGAAACGCGTAGGGTGGCGCAGGAACATTACGAGCGTAGAAGACTGCTGACATCGACTTGACCTTTCTACCTGTGCGGAATGCAGCATTGACTATAGACGGGTTTCTCGAGTGGGCAATTGACAAGAGTGTCGATCAAACGGACAGATTTGCGAGCAGCAATAGCTGACAGAATCTGATCATGTCCTCTATCCCGTTCGGTGGGAAACCACTGCTGCTACGACGCATTACTTTCAAAGCCGCGGAATTGAGTCCGATCAAAACTTGGCTGAAAGGCTGCTTTTGGCCGAAAGCGTACCTATTTCCAGTGACTCATTTTCGGTCACAAATCTGTCACCCCCAAACTGCTAACATCCCTCCGCCTCCCTTATCCAAGAGCCCCCAACCCAAGGTGCCCCCCAAGGTGTCCCCAAGCCCCCACCAAAAAATCATCCTCCGCTCCGAAAACCTCCACTCCGAAGACTTCGGCGCCCTCTTCTCCCGGCTCTTCGGCAATCGCTACGCCGACACCCCGCCGATCCCCTCCAACATCATCATCAGCGGCGTCTACGGCAGGCACGACGGCGTCAGTTTCCGGCGCATGCATTACCACGGTGATTTCACCGTCACCTTCCCCGACCCGCAGGATGAGATCACGTTCGTGATTCCCACGGCGGGCAAGATTGTGTTCAACCACCGCACCGAGTCCGTCGGCATGGCCCAGGTGGGGTTGGCGATTGATAAGGCGGATATCCGTTCGATGCGGTTTCTCGACAATCATGCGCAGCACGGGATTTCGGTGAATCGGGGGCAGCTCACGGAGCGGTTGGCGGCGTTGTTGGGGCGGCCGATTGTGCAGAAGATTGTGTTTGAGCCGGCGGTGGATCTGCACTCGGCGGCGTTTCAGGGGATCAAGGCGTTGATTGATCTGGCGACGGGGACGGAGTTTGATTTGTTGCTCAACAGCGGCACGCTGATGCCGTCGCGGTTGCGCGAGATGTTGATTGATGCGGTGCTGGAGGCGTGGCCGCACAATTTTACCGAGGTGTTGCGCCAGCCCGCGCCGAGGGTGGCGCCGCGGCATGTGAAGTTGGCGGTGGAGTTTATTCAGGCGCATCCGGAGCAACTGGTGAGTGGGGTTGAGTTGGCGCGGTTGAGCAATGTCAGTCAGCGCGCATTGCAGGATGGGTTTCGGCGGTTTGTCGGGATGACGATTGTGGCGTATCAGCGGCAGGTGCGATTGGAGCGCGCTTTCGAGGCGCTGGGTCAGCGGCATTCGGCGTCGGTGACGGAGGTGGCGTTGCGCTTTGGCTTCAGTAATGTCGGGCGGTTTTGTCAGTATTTTCAGCAGGCGTACGGGGTCAGTCCGGCGGATTTGCGCTCGGGCGCGCGCCCGCGACGCTGACAGGCGTTGGCGGCAGGAGTATTGATCTGCGGCAAGATCGGCCGATGGCGCCAGCGCTAATCTGTAGTCGCTGATTAATCAGCCGTGCAGCCGCACGTCACGGGCCGTGGGCCAAGGTGGCGTCAAATGAACAAAAAACGCATTGTCTGGGGGAGCATTCTCCTGGGCCTTCCGTGTGTCTTGCTTCCAGTACTTTTGATGGGTTACGTCGCCTGGGTGTTGAACCTGGCAGCGGCGCAGCAACGTCTCGAATCGCTGGCGTCCGTGGCCTCCAGCCGCGCCAACAATACCTTCCATGAAGCCGCCGGGGTGCTGAAGAGCGTCGCCGCGTCGAGCCTTGCGCCGTGTACGCCGGAGAGCATCGACGAGATGCGTCTGCTGACGATCAACACGTTTGCGGTGAAGTCGATCGGCTATGTCGAGGAAGAGGTTTATGCCTGTGGCTCTTGGGGGCCGGTGGGCCATCGGGTGACGCCGTGGAAGGAAGATTTTGTCACCGCTGACGGGGTGCGCGTGTCGCTCGGCGTGCAGGCGCGGATTGTGCCGGCCAAGCCGATGATGGCGCTGCAGTATGCGGCGTTCAATGTGCTGGTCGACCCTGAGCAGTTTTTGCAGGTATTGGTTGAGGACGATGTGCATTTGATGGTCGGCACCGCTGCCGGGCAACTGGTCGGCGTGACGCGGCCGGGGGCTGAGCGCTTCATGAGTCGGGTGCACCTGGGCCCCGCTTCGGCGCTGGAGGACGGTTATCTGTATACGTTGGTGCACAGCGGTGACTGGGTGGCGATTGCGGCGGTGTCGCGCCATGAGTTGCTGCTGGGTCTGGTGCGCCGGGAGATGCTGTTGCTGCCGATCGGCGGGTTGATTGCCGGGATGCTTGCGCTGGTGATTGTGCGGCGTACGCGCAAGCGGTTGTCGCCACTGGCCGAGCTGGAACTGGCGGTGCGTAATCGTGAGTTCATCGTGCACTATCAGCCGATCATTGATTTGAGCGATGGCGCCTGTGTCGGGGCCGAAGCGCTGGTGCGCTGGCGGCATCCGGACGGCAGCCTGGTGCGGCCCGATCTGTTCATTCCGCTGGCTGAGCAGAGTGGGCTGATTCTGCCGATCACTGATCAGGTGATCGATCACGTCATGCAGGATCTCGGGCCGCTGCTGGTGAAAGAACGCAGCCTGCATGTGGCGATCAATCTGGCGGCGGCGGATATCAGCAGCGGGCGCTTTCTGCCACGGCTCAAGTCGGCGATGAGCAAGGCTGATGTGTGGCCGAGCCAGATCTGGCTGGAGGCCACGGAGCGCGGTTTTGTGCAGATCGAATCGGCGCGGCAGACAGTGAATCAGGCACGCGAGGCGGGGCATCTGGCAGCCATCGATGATTTCGGCACCGGGTTTTCCAGCCTGCAGCATTTGCAGCAGCTGCCGCTGGATGTGTTGAAGATCGATAAGTCGTTTGTCGACACTATCGGGCGTGATCCGGAGGCGAGTTCGGTGACCGCGCATATCATCGACATGGCCAAGAGTTTGCGTTTGAAGGTGGTGGCTGAAGGGATTGAGACGGAAGCGCAGCTGGATTATTTGCGCAGTCGTGGGGTGGATTTCGGGCAGGGTTGGTTGTTTGCGAAGCCGATGCCTGCGGGGGAGTTTTTGGGGTTTGTTGGGGAGCGTTGTGGGAGGGCTGCGGAACTGCATGGTCAGGTCGGTGAGCTGGTTGGGTGTATTTGACAAGGTTTGTTTTCAGGGCCGCTTCGCGGCCCAGCGGGAGCAAGCTCCCTCGCCACAGGTTCGGGGGGCACCTTCTGTTTTTGGGGTGCCTTGAGGATTGAGGTCATCCCTGACTTGTTAGTCCTCCCCTTCTTTAGAACGCGTAACTGGCCTTCAGGCTGCCACTGAAACCGTGGCTGTCACCACCGCCGCTGGCACCGACTTCGGCGCCGACGCTGACGGCGCCGAGGCTGGCCATCAGGTTGACGCCGCCGCTGAACTGGTCGCGGTTGTCGAAGGCGGCGCGCTGTTCGATGTCGAGGCCCAGCAGATGGCTCTGGCTGTTGACGTCGTTGTTGCCCAGCGTGCGTTCGTAGCCGACTTGCACGCCTGGCACCAGCTGCCACGCGCCCATCGCGACCGGGGCGAACGCCACGTTGAGGTTGGCGACGGCGCTACGGCGGGTGGCGGTGTTGTCGTCGATGTCGAGGGACAGTTCGCTGCCCTTCTCTTTGAAGCCTTTGAGGTCGAGGTGGCTGACGCGCAGGCCGAGGCTAGGTTCGAGGACCATGCCGTTGACCGGTGCGCGGTAACCCAGCGCCAGCGTCGCGCCGGTGAGGTTGCCGTGGGTGTCGCCCTTGGCCGTGCCGAGGCCGCCGCCCAGTTCGCGTTTGCTGTCGTAATCGACGTAGCCGGCGCTGGCGTTGGCGTCGACGAACAAGCCCCGTTCCAGGCTGGTGAAGCCGTAGCGCGCGCCGAGGTTGAAGAAGGTGAAGTCGGTATCGGCCTCGCCACCCGCGCCGCCGACGGTGCCTTTGCTGTAGCCGAAACCGCCACGCGCGCTGAGTTGTTCGGAGAAGCGCTGGGTGATGCCGACCATCAGGCCTTGGCTGTGTTCGTTGCTGCTCTCGGCGTGGGACGAGCCGTCGGTGCCGAGGTATCCGGCGAGCGCGGTGGTCCACAACCGGTATTGGCCGACTTTCAGATCGGTGCCGCTGGCGTAAGGCGCGGCGGCTTGCTCGATCAGCGCATTCTGCCGCAGCAGGTAGCTGGCGGCGTCAGCGTGAACCTGATCGCCGACCTGGGATTCAACACCGCCGAGGGTGCCGGCGTCGATCGCCGATTGCAGGTAGTAGTTGTAGGCGCTGTAGGTGCCGGACAGGCTGGAATTCTGCAACTCGCGCAACAATTCGGCACCGGCAGCGGCGTTGCCGGTCAACCCGGCCTGACCCGGCAGACTGTTGTACTCAACCAGTTTGCCGCGCAGCACGTAGATAGTTGCCTGCGACAGACCGAGGCCTTGTTTGAGGTAGTTGTCCATGCTGCCGTATTCGGCGGTGACTTCATCGAGCCCGGCCTGCAGATAGCTAGCCTGCACGCCGAGCAACGGCGCGTAGACCGAGGCCATGCTTGGCGGCATTGCTTTAAGAGTCGCGGCGACGCGGGCGGCGGTGTAGTCATTGGTCGCCAGATAGTTGGCCATGATGGTCGCGTTATCGACCCCGGCGATGCTCTGCAACACAGCGGCGGTCCAGCCGGTGCGGTCCTTGCCGGCGGTGCAGTGGAACAGCTGCGCACCGTCGGTGGTGGCCAGTTCGTTGAACAGCTTGCCGAACTGACCGCGCATCCCGGCGTCGCTGACGAAGGCACGGTTGGTCTGTTCCATCATGGCAATGGCGTCGGCCGCGCTTTTGAACGACACGGTGGTGATGTTCGCACCCGAGGTGGTGCTGCCGATGATGTCGATGTTCTGGTAGGTCGCGCCGGTCAGCAGGGTGTCCGGCGTGCCAGCGATTTCGCTCGGCGTGCGCAGGTCGTAGACGGCTTTGATGCCCAGGCTGTTGAGCGTCGCCAGATCCGCTGCTGACGGTGTGATCGCGTTGGAACGGTAGAACACACCGCCGCGCATCGTGCCGTCATGGGCCGTGGTATACGCGGTGGTGAGGCCGGCGACGTCACGGAAGTTGTCGATGCTTTTCAGGCGCGGCGTGTCGAGCGCGACGGGCTCGGCAGCGTGGGCAGCAGCGATGGACAGGCTCAGAACGGACAGCGAACACACAAGACGTTGGAACACAGTGCAGCCTCATTGGAATTAGCGTTGGGCTGGCTACTATCTGCAATCAACTGATACTGAATATGACAGAACGACTGCGCACGCAAATGCCTGCGCGAATGGGCCGTGGGCTGCGTTTTTTGTCCGTATGGCATCAGGTTGTTGCATAAATTTCGGGAGCAACGGGTAACCCTGTGGGAGCTGGCTTGCCAGCGATGGCGGTGGGTCAGCCAGGAGTAATGGCGACTGACACGGCCCTATCGCTGGCAAGCCAGCTCCCACAGTTTTTGCGATGAGCTCAGGGTTGGCGGCTGCCAGAGATCCAAAGTGGGAGCTAGCCTGCTAGCGATTTAGGTGCATGACGATCTCAATCTCCTCGCCCGATTCCGGCACCTGAAAGTAGCTGGAGATCAAATCAAACTCTGCATCCGAAGCGGCAAACTCATGCTCCGCCAGCGCATTGCGCGCATGCAGCCGGCCGCGGCAAGTATCGTCATCCACCGCGAGATAGTGCAGGCAATGCGGCACTTTTGCAGTATCCGCCAGCCCTCGCAGCCACTGCCGATCCGCCACGGTATTGGCCGGAAAATCCAGCACCACATTAACCCCGGCTGTCAGCACATCGATCACCAACGGCCCCAGCACCCCGCGAATCTGCCGCGCACATCGAACGTAATCCGCCACGGATTTGATCTGCTCCGGATACAGCCGCGACAGCCACTGATCTTCACTGAGCACGAGCGCGCCGTGCTGCTCAGCCAGTGATTGGGCCAGTGTGGATTTGCCCGAGGCGATCTTGCCGCACATCAGGTGGAGGGTGGGTGCACGCATTGGGGACGCTTCCTTATGTCGATTGCGGGATAATGCCCAACGCCTGACAGACAGGCAATCAATGCGCCTGACCCAACGGGGAACCGTGATGACTGCAACAAACATACGCCGATGCACCTCATGGCTGCTGCTCACCCTGCTCGCCACCACCCTGACGCTGACCGCGGGATGTTCAAGCAAGCGCTACGCCACCAACGGTTCGAACTGCTACGCCAAAGCCGTACCCACTTCCGGCGAAGGGGGTCTGGCCTGGGGCGATACCTTGAGCATGGCGCGGAAGAAATCACTGAATAACTGCATGCGTTATGCGAGCCGCTCCGGAGGTACGCCGAACACCTGCCAGGTTGTGCAGGCGCAGTGCAAACGCTGAGGGCAATTGATGAGTTCTGCTCATGAGCCCTAGCAATCAAACCCGTATTGTTGAGCAATGAGCCGCCCTATAAGGTGACGCATCACCTGAAAAGAGCTGCCCACCATGAAAAATCCTGCGCAAGTGATCGTCGTCATCGGCCCCGGCTCTATTGGCCAGGCCATCGCCCGCCGGGTCAGTGCCGGCAAGCATGTGGTGCTGGCCGATCTGAAGCAGGAGAACGCCGACGCGGCGGCCAAAGTCCTGTTCGATGCAGGGTTTGAGGTCACCGCGACGGTTGTCGACATCGCCTCTCGCGAATCGGTGCAGGCACTGGTGCAGACCGCCGCCGCCATCGGCGAAATCAGCGGCGTGATCCATGCCGCTGGCGTTTCCCCATCGCAGGCGCCAGTCGCGACCATTCTTCGGGTGGATCTTTATGGCACGGCGCTGGTACTGGAGGAATTTGGCAACGTAATCGCCAACGGCGGCTCGGCGGTGGTGATCGCCTCGCAGTCTGGCCATCGCCTGCCGGCTTTGAGTGCCGAGCAGAACAAGGCGCTGGCCATCACGCCGGTGGAAGAACTGTTGGCGTTACCGATGCTGCAGGCCGATCAGATCAGTGATCCGTTGCACGCCTACCAGATCTCCAAACGCGGCAATTCCTTGCGGGTGATGGCCGAGGCCGTACGCTGGGGCAAGCGCGGGGCGCGGGTCAACACCATCAGCCCGGGCATCATCTTCACCCCGCTGGCGCGGGACGAACTGAGCGGCCCGCGCGGCCCGGGCTACCAGCGCATGATCAACCTCAGCGCCGCTGGACGCGGTGGCACGCCAGATGAAGTCGGCGCGGTCGGTGCGTTGTTGATGGGGCCGGAAGGCACGTTTATTACAGGTAGCGATTTCTTGATGGATGGGGGTGTGACGGCGGCGTATTGGTACGGCGATCTGGCGCCGCAATAGACCAACGGCTAAACACCGCGCTTGAGCACCGCCGTCGAAACCCGTGGCTGGATCGACTTTTCGATCAGTGCAACGATGTCCTTCGCCCCATAACAACGGAACAGAATGCTGCCAGCATCCGTATCCAGGCAGACGATTTTGGTGATGAAGCCACCTTCAAGCGTGACCTTGCGGATCATCCCCAGCGGCACTCTGATGTCCAGTGTGCCGTCCTGAACCATGCGGTTCATGGCGTTGGCATTCAGGTACACAGCGGTATTGGTCAGGGTCATTTTGCCGCCGACCCACAGCCCGCCGTACACCTCTTTGAACCCCTCCAGCACACCGGCCAACGCGCTGACATGGCCACTGCCGGCAACATCGTAGAAATCGCCGACTCCTTCGTAATCCACCTCGACGTCAGCCACCAGAAAGTTGACCAGCTTCGACTTCACGACCTTCTCTTCCATCCTTGTATCTCCATGTCCCCAGAACACTCACCCGTGGCGAGGGGATTTATCCCCGATGGACTGCGCAGCAGGCCGCTTCTTGCTCGGTTGAAGAAGCCGGGTCCGCTTCGCGCGCCATCGGGGATAAATCCCCTCACTACAGGTTTACTCAGCAAAAGTGACCGTCTGCTATCAGCGATTCAACGCCGCCGCATTAGCCCGCGCCGCGTGCAGCTTCTTATAGCTGTCGATCAGACGCAGGTGACGATCCAGCCCTTCGAGTTTCATGCTGGTCGGCGTCAGGCCGTAGAAACGCACACTGCCGTTGACCGAACCAATCGCCGCGTCCATGCGCTCGTCACCGAACATGCGGCGGAAGTTGGCCTCGTAGTCGGCCAGTTCCAGGTCTTCGTCCAGTTCCATTTCCAGACACACGTTTACCGCCTGATAAAACAAGCCGCGCTCGACGGTGTTGTCGTTGTATTGCAGGAAGGCTTCGACCAGATCCTTGGCCTGCTCGAATTTCTGCAGGGCGAGGTAGATCAGCAGGCGCAGTTCCAGAATGGTCAACTTGCCCCACGGCGTGTTGTCGTCGAACTCGATGCCGATCAGCGTGGTGATGTCGGTGTAATCATCCAGCTCGCTGTTTTCCAGGCCTTGAGCGAGGTTACGCAGGCCGACCTTGCTCAGACTGTGCAGGTTGAGGATGTCGGCGCGGAATTGCAGGGCTTTGTTGGTGTTGTCCCAGATCAGGTCGTCCACCGGATAGATTTCTGAGTAGTCCGGCACCAGGATCCGGCAGGCATTGGCGCCGAGGTCGTCGTAGACCGCCATGTAGGCTTCTTTGCCCATGTCTTCGAGGATGCCGAACAGGGTTGCGGCTTCTTCGGCGTTGGAGTTTTCGCCTTGACCTGAGAAGTCCCATTCGACGAATTCAAAATCAGACTTGGCGCTGAAGAAGCGCCATGACACCACACCGCTGGAATCGATGAAGTGTTCGACGAAGTTGTTCGGTTCGGTCACTGCCTGGCCCGAGAAAGTCGGCTGCGGCAAGTCGTTCAAGCCTTCGAAACTGCGGCCCTGCAGCAGTTCGGTCAGGCTGCGTTCCAGCGCCACTTCCAGGCTTGGATGCGCGCCGAACGAGGCGAACACGCCGCCGGTGCGCGGGTTCATCAGGGTCACGCACATCACCGGGAATTCACCGCCCAGCGACGCATCCTTGACCAGCACCGGGAAGCCCTGCTCTTCCAGCCCCTTGATCCCGGCGAGAATGCTTGGGTACTTCTCCAGCACTTCCTGCGGCACGTCGGGCAAAGCCATTTCGCCTTCGAGAATTTCGCGTTTGACCGCGCGCTCGAAGATCTCCGACAGACATTGCACCTGTGCTTCAGCCAAGGTGTTGCCAGCGCTCATGCCGTTGCTCAGGAACAGGTTTTCGATCAGGTTGGACGGGAAGTACACCACTTCACCATCCGACTGGCGCACGAACGGCAGTGAGCAGATACCGCGCTGGGTGTTACCGGAGTTGGTGTCGAACAGGTGCGAGCCCTTGAGCTCGCCGTCGCGGTTGTAAATGTCCAGGCAGTATTGGTCGAGAATCTCTGCCGGCAGTTCATCTTTCGGGCCGGGCTTGAACCAGCGTTCGTTCGGGTAATGCACGAACTCGGCGGTGGCGATGTCCTCGCCCCAGAACTGGTCGTTATAGAAGAAGTTGCAATTCAGGCGCTCGATGAACTCGCCCAATGCCGAGGCCAGTGCGCCCTCTTTGGTCGCGCCCTTGCCGTTGGTGAAACACATCGGCGAATGCGCATCGCGGATGTGCAGAGACCAGACGTTGGGCACGATGTTGCGCCACGAGGCGATTTCGATCTTCATCCCCAGATCGGCGAGAATCCCCGACATGTTGGTGATGGTCTGCTCCAGCGGCAGATCTTTACCGGCAATGTAGGTACCCGCTTCAGAGGTCGAATGTGGCATCAACAAGGCTTGCGCATCGGCGTCGAGGTTCTCGACTTCTTCGATCACGAACTCGGGGCCGGTCTGCACAACCTTCTTCACCGTGCAGCGATCAATCGAACGCAGGATGCCCAGACGATCCTTCTCGGAAATGTCTGTCGGCAGTTCGACCTGGATCTTGAAGATCTGGTTGTAGCGGTTTTCCGGGTCGACGATGTTGTTCTGCGACAGGCGAATATTGTCGGTCGGGATGTTGCGGGTTTCGCAGTACAGCTTCACGAAATAAGCCGCGCACAAGGCCGACGACGCCAGGAAGTAGTCGAACGGCCCCGGTGCCGAGCCATCACCCTTGTAGCGAATGGGCTGATCAGCGATCACCGTGAAGTCGTCGAACTTGGCTTCAAGTCGAAGGTTGTCGAGAAAGTTGACCTTGATTTCCATGCGGGTTTACCAGAGAGCAGAAACGAATTGGCGGCCATTATCCGGGTTTTCAGCCTGACGTCTTGTGCTTTTGCGTAATCGCCGCCGTGTGGGCGGCCGCGTTGAGCCGGGCATCGGCACAGGCGAGCGACAAAAGTGCCCTGAGCAGTGAATTTTTTCGTGTCTTCTTGTATCTGACGGAAAGAGCCTATGCCAGCAAAACAATGGCATCGAATCCGTTCAGCTATGAGTGACCCGCATGAAATCAAGGAAAAACACCGTCAATCCCATCGGATTGAAAGACATCACCATTGTCGACGACGCCAAGATGCGCAAGGCGATCACCGCTGCCGCACTGGGCAACGCCATGGAATGGTTTGACTTCGGCGTGTACGGCTTCGTCGCCTACGCGCTGGGCAAGATCTTCTTCCCCGGCGCCGATCCTGGCGTGCAAATGATTGCTGCCCTGGCGACCTTCTCGGTGCCGTTTCTGATCCGTCCATTGGGTGGTTTGTTCTTCGGCGCCCTGGGCGACAAGTACGGACGCCAGAAAGTCCTCGCCGCGACCATTGTGATCATGTCGCTGAGCACCTTCGCCATCGGCCTGATTCCGTCCTATGAATCGATTGGCATCTGGGCGCCGATCTTGTTGTTACTGGCGAAAATGGCTCAGGGTTTCTCGGTCGGCGGCGAATACACCGGCGCGTCGATCTTCGTCGCCGAATACGCGCCCGACCGTAAACGCGGCTTCCTCGGCAGTTGGCTGGACTTCGGCTCGATTGCCGGTTTCGTCCTCGGCGCCGGTGTGGTGGTGCTGATTTCGACGATCATCGGCGAAGAGAAATTCCTTGAATGGGGCTGGCGCCTGCCGTTCTTCCTTGCGCTGCCACTGGGCATGATCGGCCTCTATCTGCGTCATGCACTGGAAGAGACACCGGCGTTTCAACAGCATGTCGAGAAGCTCGAGGAAGGTGATCGCGAAGGCCTGGCGGGCGGCCCGAAAGTTTCGTTCAAGGAAGTTGCGACCAAACACTGGCGCAGCCTGATGACCTGTATCGGTGTGGTGGCGGTGACCAACGTCACCTATTACATGCTGCTGACCTACATGCCGAGCTATCTGTCGCACAACCTGCACTACAGCGAAAACCGTGGCGTGCTGATCATCATCGCGATCATGGTCGGCATGCTATTCGTGCAGCCGGCGATTGGTTTTATCAGCGACAAGATCGGCCGCAAACCCTTCATTGTGGTTGGCAGCATCGGTCTGTTCCTGCTGGCGATTCCGGCGTTCATGCTGATCAACAGCGGCAAGATCGGCCTGATCTTTTCCGGCTTGCTGATCCTCGCGGTGTTGCTGAACTTCTTCATCGGCGTCATGGCCTCGACCCTGCCGGCAATGTTCCCCACGCACATCCGCTACAGTGCTCTGGCCGCCGCGTTCAACGTCTCGGTACTGATTGCCGGCCTGACGCCGACCGCCGTGGCCTGGCTGGTGGAAAGCACCAACAATCTGTACATGCCGGCTTACTACCTGATGGTGATTGCTGTGGTCGGCCTGATCACCGGCGTGACCATGAAGGAAACCGCCAACAAACCGCTGCGCGGTGCCGCACCGGCCGCGTCGGACCTTGAAGAAGCCAAGGAACTGCTCAAGGAACACCACGACAACATCGAGCAGAAAATCGAAGACATCGACGCCGAGATCGCTGAACTGGAAGCCAAGCGCAAGGAGTTGGTGCAGCAGCATCCGCGGATCAACTAATGAGTACGCGGCGTGGTTACTCGAATCGGAGTCGAGTGGCCACATAGGCGCCGCGTGCAACCAAATCCGCATTGTTTGACGGAGATCGCGCCCTTTCGCGCGACCTCGATACCAAAGGTGCCAGCGTGGATAATCACTCCGATCGTCGCAACAAGCTCTCGCTGGACAGCCTCAATTTTTTCCTCGCCGATGTGCGCGACGGGCTAGGGCCATATCTGGCGATTTACCTGTTGGCGGTTCACCACTGGGAGCCGGCCAGCATCGGGTTGGTGATGACCCTCGCCGGGATCGCCGCGCTTGCCACCCAGACACCCGCCGGGGCCCTTGTCGACAACACCCGGAGTAAGCGGGCGGTGATTGCGGTTGCCGCGTTACTGGTGACCGGCAGCTGTCTGGTGTTGCCCTTCGTCACCTCCTTCAGTCTGGTGGCGATTACTCAAGCCTTGAGCGCCGCCGCGGCGTCGGTGTTCGCCCCGGCCATTTCGGCGATCACCCTCGGCATCACCGGCCCACGAGCGTTCACTCGGCGCACCGGACGCAACGAGACCTTCAACCATGCCGGCAACGCCTGCGCGGCGCTGCTGGCCGGTGGTTTTTCCTACCTGTTCGGGCCAGTGGCGGTGTTTTATCTGATGGCGGTCATGGCGCTATGCAGTGTGATCGCCGTGAGCTTCGTCGATGCCAACGCGATCAACCATGATCTCGCCCGAGGCCTTGACCCCAGCGACGCTACACACGCCAAGGCGCCTTCGGGATTGGCGGTGCTGCTGACCAACAAGGCGTTGCTGATGTTCGCCATCTGTTGTGCCCTCTTCCACCTGGCGAACGCGGCGATGCTGCCACTGGTGAGCCAGAAACTGGCGCAGGTCAATCTGCAGATGGCGACGCCACTGACCTCGGCCTGCATCGTCGCCGCGCAACTGGTCATGGTGCCGGTCGCGTTGCTCGTCGGGGCCAAGGCCGATGTGTGGGGACGCAAGCCGCTGCTGCTCGCAGACTTCCTGATTCTGCCGTTGCGCGGCGTGCTCTATACCTTGTCCGCGGATCCTTACTGGCTGGTGGCGGTACAGATGCTCGACGGCATCGGCGCGGGGATCTTCGGCGCGCTGTTCCCGGTTGTAGTGAAAGACCTGACCTTGGGCACCGGACACTTCAACATCAGCCTCGGCGCCCTTTCGACCGTGTTTGGCCTGGGCGCGGCATTGAGCAGTAGTGTCGCGGGGATTGTGTTACAAGAGGCCGGATACAACGCGGCGTTTTTGACCCTGGCGGTGATTGCCGGGCTGGCGTTTATGCTGTTGTGGCTGGCAGTGCCGGAGACATTGGCAGACCGACGCGACGCAGTTATCGCTACGGTTTGAGAGGCGCAATTTTTCGATCCTGCGCAACAACCTCTGACTCGAGGAAGGAATTTGGCCAATAACACGCTTGAGTTCAGCGACAGTGATCTGGCGCAGATGCAACGCTTTAACCGCAAGCTCGCCTGGCTGCCACGGTTTCGCATCCGCAATCGACTGACGCCACGTCTGGTCCAAGGGCTGCTGCGTGCCAGTCAGATTGTCAGCGCGGACAAGCCGGTCAAACATGACCTTCAAGCGCAGAACACAGTGGTTTTTTCGCAAGGTGCTTCGGTGCCCGTCCGAATCATCCGCCCGCAAGGAAACGCTCAAGGCGTGGTGCTCGATTACCACGGTGGCGGCTGGGTGATTGGCAATGCACAGATGAACGACGACCTCAACATCGCCATGGTCAAGGACTGCAATGTAGCCGTGGTCTCGGTCGACTATCGGTTGGCGGTCGATACGCCGGTTGAGGGGCTGATGGAGGACTGCCTCTGCGCCGCTCGCTGGCTGCTGAGCGACGACTGCACAGAGTTCGCCGGCCTGCCGGTGATCGTTGTCGGCGAATCGGCGGGCGCGCACTTGGCCGCCGCAACGCTGTTGGCGCTTAAATCATCACCCGGTTTGCTGCAGCGGGTCCGCGGTGCGCTGCTTTTTTACGGTGTCTACGACCTCGCGGGTACTCCGAGCGTGCACGCAGCTACTGCTGAAACTTTGGTGCTCGACGGCCCGGGCATGGCCCAGGCGCTGCGCTTGCTGACACCGGGATTGAGCGATGAGCAACGCCGGCAGGCACCGCTTTCTCCACTGTACGGCGACTTCAGCAGGTTGCCGCCGGCACTGATGTTCACCGGTGAACTGGATCCGCTACGCGACGACACGCTCGAACTGGCTGAGCGCTGGCAGCATTCTGCGCCGGTTGAAGTACATCTGCTGCCCTCTTCCGCCCATGGCTTTATCCACTTCCCGACTGACATGGCCAGACGTGTTCTTGCCTACAGTCGGGCGTGGCTTTCACGCCAGATCGAGGCAAAACAATCAGTTAGTACCTGAATTGGCGATCAAACCAC
>NZ_JBYOKU010000042.1:0-49356 GCF_057799175.1 Pseudomonas sp. 14P5.3.2
AAGGATGTTGTTGCCGGTGTTGCCGGTGATGGTGTTGTTCAGGGCGTTGCCGGTGCCGTTGAGGTTTTCGCTGCCCCACAGGACGAGGTTTTCGAGGTTGTTGCCCAGTGAGTAATTCAGCGCGGCAATGACTGTATCGATTTCGGTCGGGGAGGTGCCGATCTCGATCACCACATCTCCGACGTTGTCGACGATGTAGGTGTCGTTGCCAGCACCACCGGACATGGTGTCAGCGCCCCCTCTGCCATCCAGCAGGTTATCCAGGCTATTACCTGTCAACACGTCATTGAAGGCTGATCCGATAGCGTTCTCGATCTTGGCGCCAATCGCGATCCCGAGACCGTCATTGATCAAGGTGTTGGTGTTGAGGTCGGTGAAGGCTTTACCGATCTGGCTGTAGGCGCCCTCATTCAAATTGATGTTGACGGCTGCGAGCTGGTTGCTGCCATCAATGGTGTCATTGCCACCTGCATCCCAGATCGTCTCGAAGACGGACTGGTTGGCATCCCATTTGTAAACGTTGTCGCCTGTTTGCCAAAGCATGTTGGCGCCATACAGGCTTTGCATCGCAATGATGTCCAGCACCATTGGCGTCGTTGGCTGATAGGAGTAGTTGCTGTTGTAACTCATCACCGTGAAGTGAACGTCATCAAACGACGGATCGAGCAATTGTTTGTTGGCTGCACTTGTATCGAAAGGATGCTTGAGGCCTAGGGCATGTCCGATTTCATGCACAAAAGTCAGGTAGTCGTAGGTGCCTTTGACCGGATTTGGATCATCGGTAGCCATCCCGACCCATACATCGCCCGCAGCGGGCAGGTCGTCAGGAAAGTAAGCCCACGCCGCCGTTTTGTTGTCCATCAACCGATAGCCACCGAAGCGCAGATCACCCACAGTGCCCAGGTTATCGCTGGTCAGTGTGAAGTTGATGTTGGCAACGGCGCTCCACGCCCCCAGGGCCCCGATAATCGAAGTCTTCTGCGCGGTCGTCAGTTCATACAGTGCGTTGTATTCATTCTTGGGGCTGTAATTGGTGGCGAAGTACGAAGTCCCCGGAGCCATGAAGCTATAGCTGAGGTTGGTCGCCCCGAAAGGATTCCAGTCGGATCCGAGCCAGAATTTACCGGCAATAAGGCTGTCGACGAGCGCGTTGCCAGTCAGTGAAGCGGGAAACGTGAAGGAGTACGTCAAGGGCGTAGGCATGCGGGGATTTCCTGAGTGCGCTGCGGCCCTTCCTGAATGCGACCGCTACAAAAAAATGCGATTTTGCACCAGAAACAATACATTTGACATCATTGGGCCATCATTTTTCGGATTGGTGGCGTCAAATAACTGACCGGGCGATCTGTATCGGCTTGTGCAGTAGAATTCTGAAATAGGCTTCACGACCGTTCGTCCAGGATTTTTCATGACTGCTCTCCGCCCTACACTTATCCGCGAAACCTTCCCCGTCGGCCCGCTCCAGTGCAACTGCACGATCATCGGCGATCCGCTGACGAAAAAAGCCATCGTCGTCGACCCGGGTGGCAATCCTGACCTGATCATGGCGCGCCTCGATGCCCATGGTCTGAAAGTGGTCAGCATCATCCACACCCACGCGCATCTCGATCATTTCCTCGCCTCCGGACAGATGAAAGAAAAAACCGGCGCGACTTTGCATCTGCACAAGGAAGACCAGTTCCTGTGGGACAACCTCGAAATGCAATGCCAGATGTTCGGTGTGCCCTACACCCCGGTGCCATCGCCGGATCGCTGGTTGAGCGACGATGAAGAACTGGCTTGCGGCTGCGGTGTGGCGCTGCACACGCCGGGGCATACACCCGGTTCCATGAGCTTTTGGTTTTCCGAGGCTAAGCTGTTGATTGCCGGCGACACGTTGTTTCGTCGTGGCGTAGGACGCACGGATTTGTGGGGCGGCGATCAGGCGACCATCGTGCGATCAATCAAGCAGCGGCTGTACACGCTCGACGAAGACGCAATCGTGGTTGCCGGGCATGGTCCGGACACGCGTCTTGGGGATGAAATGCGGGAAAACCCGTTCGTGCGCGCCTAAACATTTTGTCACGAGTGTGCCGCGGAATTTTTGTGCATTGTCATGATCCAACGCCCGCAAAGGTCTATTGCCTAGGGCCGCTGCCACACAGAATGCGAAAACCAGGAGCTCTTCATGTTCACCACGCCTCGTTTGATTATTGTTGCTACCGCTGTGGCCATGTTGGCCGGCTGCGCCTCGCCCAACCCGTATGACAATCAGGGCCAGGCCGATGGCGGTGGTGTGAGCAAGACCGCTAAATACGGCGGCCTCGGCGCTTTGGCCGGTGCGTTGGCCGGTGCTGCCATCGACCACAACAACCGTGGCAAGGGCGCGTTGATCGGCGCAGCTGTCGTCGGTGCTTCGGCTGCCGGCTACGGCTATTACGCCGACCAGCAAGAGAAAAAATTGCGCGCCAGCATGGCCAACACCGGGGTTGAAGTGCAGCGTCAGGGCGATCAGATCAAGCTGATCATGCCGGGCAACATCACCTTCGCCACCGATTCGGCGAACATCGCCCCAAGCTTCTACCAGCCGCTGAACAACCTGGCTAACTCGCTGAAAGAGTTCAATCAGAACCAGATCGAAATCGTCGGCTACACCGACAGTACCGGCAGCCGCCAGCACAACATGGACCTGTCCCAGCGTCGTGCGCAGAGCGTGGCGACCTACCTGACGTCGCAAGGTGTCAGCGGTGCCAACCTGAGCGCCCGTGGTGCCGGCCCGGATAACCCGATTGCCAGCAACGGCGACGTCAATGGCCGTGCGCAGAACCGCCGCGTCGAGGTCAACCTGAAGGCGATTCCGGGTCAGCAGTATGGTGGTCAGCAGCAACCGCAGCCGGGCACAGTGCAGCAGTATCCGTAAGTGAATGCTTGAGTGAAGAAATGCCCAGTCCTGTGACCGGGCATTTTTTTGGGTCGCCCGTGCTGGCCTTTTCGCGAGCAAGCCCGCTCCCACAGGGATGGGTGTTGTTCACAGAATTTGTGTTCAACACATAACCCTGTGGGAGCGGGCTTGCTCGCGAAGGGGCCGGGCCAATCACCATCAAATCATCAGATACAAAAAAGCCCCCGGACAACCGAATTGTCCGGGGGCTTTTTGTTGGGCGCGAAACCCGATTATTTCTTCAAACCATAGTGCTCATCGAGCATGCCCGGCGAGTTCGGGGTTTTCGGCGCGTAGTCGCGTGGCGGCTCCTGATCGCGCGGCGGCGTCAGGCGTTCGCGCGGTGCCTGGGCGGCATCGGCGTGCAAAGCGGCGATCAGGCGTTGACGGGTCTGCTCGTCCAGGGCCAGGCGGTTGGCGCCCTCGGCGAGATGATCCTGCACTTCCTGATAGCTCTGGGTCAGCTTCTTGACCAGCGTCGCGGTGCTGTTGAAGTGGGTGACCACCTCGTTTTGATAGCTGTCGAAACGCTCCTGGATATCATCCAGTTGACGCTGCGTGCGGCTCGGTGCGGCATTCGGCGCGACGCGAGCGATCAGGAATCCAATGGCGACACCCACAACCAGGGCAAGAGTCGGTAACAACCAAACTAAGAGCGAGTGTTCCACGAGTCCTTCCTCTATAAACGGCTTTGCTTTACGTTAACGGCTCGAACCTGCGCTGTATACCGCGATTCACTCGCAATAGATTGGCACAGACAATTTGCTAGACGAGTCGACCCGATTCGAGGTCACGGAGTTCCTTCCTTGCTGATGCGTGAAACCCCTGTAGTGATTGCTGGCCCAGTCGGCCAAATCGAAGCGCTGTACCTGGATAACGAGCAGCCAAACGGCATCGCGCTGATCTGCCATCCCAACCCGGTGCAGGGCGGCACCATGCTCAACAAGGTCGTCTCGACCCTGCAGCGCACCGCGCGCGACGCCGGTCTGATTACCTTGCGCTTCAACTATCGCGGCGTTGGCGCCAGCGAAGGTACGCACGATATGGGCAGCGGTGAAGTCGACGATGCTCAGGCCGCCGCCGCCTGGCTGCGGGAAAAACACCCGGATCTGCCGCTGACCCTGTTCGGTTTCTCCTTCGGCGGATTTGTTGCAGCAAGTCTCGGCGGTCGTCTCGAAGCTCAAGGCGTGCAGCTCAAGCAGCTGTTCATGGTCGCGCCAGCGGTGATGCGTCTGGGCGATCAGGATCAACTGCCACAGCGCGGCGAGCTGACCGTGATCCAGCCGGAAACCGACGAAGTGATCGACCCGCAACTGGTCTACGACTGGTCGGCAAAACTCCAGCGCCCCCATGAGCTGCTGAAAGTGGCAGAATGCGGACACTTTTTTCATGGCAAGCTGACCGATCTCAAGGATCTGATCCTGCCGCGTCTCTCGAATTGATTGCAGTCTGACAAGCGATTACCCATGACGAACCGAACCCGTATCCTCACCGGCATCACCACCACCGGCACGCCGCACCTGGGCAACTACGCCGGCGCCATTCGCCCGGCGATCCTCGCCAGCCGCGACAGCAATGCCGATTCGTTCTACTTCCTGGCCGACTACCACGCCCTGATCAAATGCGATGACCCGCTGCGCATCCAGCGCTCGCGTCTGGAAATCGCCGCGACCTGGCTGGCCGGTGGCCTGGATGTCGATCGTGTGACCTTCTATCGCCAGTCCGACATCCCGGAAATCCCTGAGCTGACCTGGCTGCTGACCTGCGTCGCGGCCAAGGGCCTGCTCAACCGTGCGCACGCCTACAAGGCCTCGGTGGACAAGAACGTCGAGACCGGTGAAGACCCGGATGCCGGGATCACCATGGGCCTCTACAGCTACCCGGTGCTGATGGCGGCGGACATCCTGATGTTCAACGCGCACAAGGTGCCGGTCGGTCGCGACCAGATCCAGCACGTGGAAATGGCCCGCGACATCGGTCAGCGCTTCAACCATCTGTTCGGCCAGGGCAAGGAGTTCTTCACCATGCCCGAAGCGCTGATCGAGGAAAGCGTGGCTACGTTGCCGGGTCTCGACGGTCGCAAGATGTCGAAGAGCTACGACAACACCATCCCGCTGTTCTCCAGTGCCAAAGAGATGAAGGACGCGATCTCGCGCATCGTCACCGACTCCCGTGCACCGGGCGAAGCGAAAGATCCGGATAACTCGCACCTGTTCACCCTGTTCCAGGCCTTCGCAACGCCTGCGCAGGCTGACGAATTCCGTAGCGAACTGCTCGGTGGTCTGGGCTGGGGCGAGGCGAAGAACCGTCTGTTCCAGTTGCTGGATAACGAGCTGGGCGAGTCCCGCGAGCGTTACCACCAGTTGATCGAGCGCCCGGCGGATCTGGAAGACATCCTGCAACACGGCGCGAAAAAGGCCCGTGCGGTGGCGACGCCGTTCCTCAACGAGCTGCGCGAAGCGGTCGGTCTGCGTTCTTTCGTCAATCAGGTGCAAGTTGCTGCGACCACCAAGAAGAAGGCCGCGAAAGCCGCACGTTTCGTCAGTTTCCGTGAAGACGACGGCAGCTTCCGTTTCCGTCTGCTGGCGGCCGATGGCGAGCAACTGCTGCTGTCGCGCAACTTCGCCGACGGCAAAACCGCCGGGCAGGTGACCAAGCAACTGCAGGCCGGTCAGGCGTTGGACATTCGCAATCAAGACCTGAGCTTCAGCGTGTGGCTGGAAGGCGAGTGCGTTGGCGACAGCCCGACGTTCGCCGACGCTGCTGCGCGGGACGCGGCCATCGAGGCTCTGCGCGTTGCGCTGACCCCGGTTCAGGACTAATCCGCGGCGCGGCCCGACCAAGGGCTGATTGCCATTCCTACGGGCCGTCGCTACAGTGACGGCCCGTTTTTGTTGCCTTGCTAACGAATTATGACGCCCCTAGAACGATACCAAGCTGATCTGAAACGCCCGGACTTCTTCCATGACGCCGCGCAGGAAACTGCTGTGCGTCATCTGCAGCGCCTGTACGACGATCTGATCGCGGCCGAGCAGAACAAGCCGGGTTTGCTGGGCAAGCTGTTTGGCAAAAAGGATCAGACGCCGGTCATGGGTCTGTACTTCTGGGGCGGCGTGGGCCGCGGCAAGACTTACCTGGTCGACACCTTCTTTGAAGCGCTGCCGTTCAAGGAAAAGACCCGCACCCACTTCCACCGCTTCATGAAGCGTGTGCACGAAGAGATGAAAACCCTTGGCGGCGAGAAAAACCCGCTGACCATCATCGCCAAGCGCTTTGCGACCGAGTCACGAGTGATCTGCTTCGATGAATTCTTCGTCTCGGACATCACCGACGCGATGATCCTCGGCACGCTGATGGAAGAGCTGTTCAAGAACGGCGTGACCCTGGTCGCGACCTCGAACATCGTCCCGGACGGCTTGTACAAGGACGGTCTGCAGCGCGCGCGGTTCCTCCCGGCCATTGCACTGATCAAGCAGAACACCGAAATCGTCAACGTCGACAGCGGCGTCGACTACCGACTGCGCCACCTCGAACAAGCGGAGCTGTTCCACTATCCGCTGGACGAAGCCGCGCACGAAAGCCTGCGCAAGAGCTTCAAGGCCCTGACACCGGAATGCACCGCAGCGGTCGAGAACGATGTGCTGATCATTGAAAACCGTGAAATCCGTGCGCTGCGCACCTGCGACGACGTGGCCTGGTTCGACTTCCGCGAACTGTGCGACGGCCCGCGCAGCCAGAACGATTACATCGAGCTGGGCAAGATCTTCCACGCCGTGCTGCTCAGCGGCGTCGAGCAGATGAGCGTCACCACCGACGACATCGCCCGTCGCTTCATCAACATGGTCGACGAGTTCTACGACCGTAACGTCAAGCTGATCATTTCTGCCGAAGTCGAGTTGAAAGACCTGTACACCGGCGGACGCCTGACATTCGAATTCCAGCGTACGCTCAGCCGTCTGCTGGAGATGCAATCGCACGAATTCCTGTCGCGGGCGCACAAGCCTTAAACAGCTTCGGCAAAGAAAAAGGGCCTGCAATTGCAGGCCTTTTTTTATGCGACGCAGTACCCCTGTGGGAGCGGGCTTGCTCGCGAATGCGGTGTGTCAGCTAAATAGATGCCAACTGAAAGTACGCTTTCGCGAGCAAGCCCGCTCCCACAGTGGTTTTGTGCGTGGGCAGGGAGTTATGCAGCCTGCTGAAACTGCTGCCGATACTGGTTCGGCGACAACTCGGTGTGCTGGCGGAACAGCCGCGCAAAGAAGCTCGCATCGTCGTAGCCGACCTCATAACTGATGGTCTTGATGCTCTTGCGGCTGCCGGACAGCAAGCCCTTGGCGGTCTCGATGCGCAGCCGTTGCAGGTAGTGCAGCGGTTTGTCGCCGGTGGCGGTCTGGAAGCGGCGCATGAAGTTGCGGATGCTCATGCCGTGCTCGCGGGCCACGTCTTCGAAGCGAAACTTGTCGGCGAAATGCTCTTCGAGCCAGTGCTGGATCTGCAGGATGATCACGTCCTGGTGCAGCTTCTGGCCGCCGAAACCGATACGTCCCGGCGAGTAACTGCGCTGCACTTCATACAGAATGTCGCGGGCCACGGCTTGGGCGACGTTGGCGCCACAGAAGCGTTCGATCAGGTAAATATAGAGGTCGCAGGCCGAGGTGGTGCCGCCGGCGCAATACAGGTTGTCGGCGTCGGTCAGGTGCTTGTCCTGATTGAGGTACACCTTGGGGAAGCGCTCGGCAAAGGCATTGAAGAAGCGCCAGTAAGTGGTCGCTTCCTTGCCATTGAGCAGACCGGCCTCGGCCAGCCAGAACACCCCGGTGGCTTCGCCGCACAATACGGCGCCGCGGGCGTGCTGCTCGCGCAGCCATGGCAGGATCTGCGGATAACGGCCGCAAAGCGTATCGAAATCGTCCCAGAACGCCGGGAGGATGATCACGTCGGCGTTTTCCAGGGCGCCGTCCACCGGCATCATCACGTCACTGAAACTGTTCACCGGTTTACCGTCGGGGCTGACCAGGCGGGTTTCGAACGCCGGAGTCAGGCCGTGGCCCAGTTGTTTGCCGTAACGCAGGCTGGCCAGATGGAAGAAATCCTTGGCCTGCATGAGGGTGGAGGCGAAAACCCGGTCGATTGCCAGGATGCTGACGCGCCGCAAGGGCGTGGAGACTTGCTTGGACATAATTCAACTTTTGTTTTGTTTTTATAAGGGAAAGTGGTCACCAGACGGCTGGATCGTCTTATTTTTTGTCGGATGTGTCCAGTGTCCTGTATCGGAGGTGAGGCTTAGTCTCTGAAGGTCATATCCCTCCAACAAGAATGAAAGGTGCCGCATGATCCCCAGAACCTTGTTCAGCTCCGAGCACGAATTGTTCCGCGACAGCGTACGAACCTTCCTCGAAAAAGAGGCCGTGCCGTTCCATGCGCAGTGGGAGAAACAAGGCCACATCGACCGCAAACTGTGGAACAAGGCAGGGGAGGCGGGGATGCTCTGCTCGCATCTGCCGGAGGAGTATGGCGGCCTGGGCGCGGACTTTTTGTATAGCGCGGTGGTGATCGAAGAGGTCGGTCGTCTCGGCCTGACCGGTATCGGTTTCTCGCTGCATTCGGACATCGTTGCGCCGTACATCCTGCATTACGGCAGTGAAGCGCTGAAGCACAAGTACCTGCCGAAACTGGTCTCGGGCGAGATGGTCAGCGCGATTGCGATGACCGAGCCGGGCGCCGGTTCCGACCTGCAAGGGGTCAAGACCACCGCAGTGCTGGATGGCGACGAGTATGTGATCAACGGTTCCAAGACCTTCATCACCAACGGCTTCCTCGCTGACCTGGTGATCGTGGTCGCCAAGACCGATCCAAAGGCCGGCGCCAAGGGCACCAGCCTGTTCGTGGTGGAAGCGAATACGCCGGGCTTCGAGAAGGGCAAACGCCTGGAGAAGGTCGGAATGAAGGCTCAGGACACGTCGGAATTGTTCTTCCAGGACGTGCGCGTACCGAAAGAAAACCTGCTGGGTCAGGCCGGGGCAGGGTTTGCCTACCTGATGCAGGAATTGCCGCAGGAACGTCTTACGGTGGCGATTGGTGGCCTGGCCTCAGCCGAAGCCGCGCTGAAATGGACGCTCGATTACACCCGTGATCGCAAGGCGTTCGGCAAGGCAATTGCCGACTTCCAGAACACCCGCTTCAAACTGGCGGAAATGGCCACTGAAATTCAGATCGGTCGAGTATTTGTCGACAAGTGCCTGGAATTGCATCTGCAGGGCAAGCTCGACGTGCCGACAGCAGCGATGGCCAAATACTGGGGCACCGACCTGCAATGCAAGGTGCTCGACGAGTGCGTGCAGTTGCATGGCGGCTACGGCTTCATGTGGGAATACCCGGTGGCGCGGGCATGGGCGGATGCGCGCGTGCAGCGGATCTATGCCGGCACCAATGAAATCATGAAGGAGATCATTGCGCGGTCGCTTTGATCTTCGACGGGCCTCTTCGCGAGCAGGCTCGCTCCCACAGGGATTACCGTACCTGTGGGAGCGGGCTTGCTCGCGAAGCTTTTAGCGGTCGATCAAGGCGCCGGATTCGGATGATCCTTGTGAATCGCCTCAATCCCGGCCAGCACTTCATCGGAAAGTTTCAGATCAAAACTGGCAATGTTGCTGTCCAGTTGCTCCAGCGTGGTCGCACCAATGATGTTGCTGGTGACGAACGGTTGCTGGGTGACGAATGCCAGCGCCATCTGCGCCGGATCCAGACCGTGTTCCCGGGCCAGTGCCACATAGCGGCTGCAAGCAGCCTCCGATTGCGGGTTGAAATAGCGGCTGAAGCGGCTGTAGAGGCTCAGACGGCCTTTCGGCGGGCGAGCGCCACCTTCGTACTTGCCGGACAGGAAGCCGAACGCCAGCGGCGAGTACGCGAGCAGGCCGCACTGTTCGCGAATGGCGATTTCCGCCAGGCCGATTTCGAAGCTGCGGTTGAGCAGGTTGTACGGGTTCTGGATCGACACCGCGCGCGGCCAGCCACGGGCTTCGGCCAGGGCGAGGAAACGCATGGTGCCCCACGGGGTTTCGTTGGACAGACCGATGTGGCGAATCTTGCCGGCCTTGACCTGTTCGTCGAGCGCTTCGAGGGTGTCTTCGAGCGGCGTCAGGTTGGCTTCGATCTTGTGCTTGTAACCCAACTGGCCGAAGAAATTGGTGCTGCGCTCCGGCCAGTGCAGTTGGTAGAGGTCGATGTAATCGGTCTGCAGGCGCTCAAGGCTGGCATCCACCGCCGCGGTAATGTGCTGGCGATTGTGGCGCAGGTTCTTGTCGCGGATGTAGTCGATGGTGTTGCCGGGGCCGGCGATCTTGCTGGCGAGGATCCAGTCGGCGCGGTCGCCGCGAGTTTTGAAGTAATTGCCGATGTAGCGTTCGGTGGTGGCGTAGGTGTCGGCTTTCGGCGGCACCGGGTACATCTCGGCGGTGTCGATGAAATTGATCCCGGCTTCCTTGGCCCGTTCGATCTGGGCGAAGGCTTCAGCTTCAGTGTTTTGCTCGCCCCAGGTCATGGTGCCGAGGCAGATTGCACTCACGTTCAGGTCGGTCCGGCCTAGCTGGCGATAGTCCATCGGGTGCTCCTTGGGCAAAACAATCATAAAAGCAGGTTGAAAAATTTTTCGCAATCTGCATAATTGCCGACCTCTTTCTGCAGTGGAAGTGATGCGCCGCCGCCGAAGAATCTTGCCGTTGAACGGACGCGCCGACCCGAGCCCCCGAAAGCGTCTGTATCCGGCTGCCTTTGACTTGTCAAAGTACGCACTATTCAGTAAGATCCGCCGTCTTATTTACAGGCGGCCCCTGAGGCTATAAAGAATGAAAACTTTTACTGCTAAACCGGAAACAGTAAAGCGCGACTGGTTTGTCGTCGACGCTGCTGGTCAGACCCTGGGTCGTCTGGCCACCGAAATCGCGAGCCGTCTGCGTGGCAAGCACAAGCCTGAATACACTCCTCACGTTGACACTGGCGACTACATCGTCGTAATCAACGCCGAGCAGATCCGTGTTACCGGCGCTAAAACCACTGACAAAATGTACTACTCCCACTCCGGTTTCCCGGGCGGCATCAAGTCGATCAACTTTGAAAAGCTGATCGCCAAAGCCCCTGAGCGCGTGATCGAGACCGCGGTTAAAGGCATGCTGCCTAAAAACCCACTGGGTCGCGACATGTACCGTAAGCTGAAAGTCTATGCGGGCGCTGCACACCCTCATACTGCTCAGCAGCCCCAAGAACTGAAGATTTAACGGAATAGTTCATTATGTCGGCGACTCAAAATTACGGCACTGGCCGTCGCAAGACCGCAACCGCACGCGTTTTCCTGCGTCCGGGTACTGGTAACATCTCCATCAACAACCGTTCGCTGGATAACTTCTTCGGCCGCGAAACTGCCCGCATGGTAGTTCGTCAGCCGCTGGAGCTGACCGAGACTGTCGAGAAATTCGACATCTACGTCACCGTGATCGGCGGTGGTGTAAGTGGTCAGGCTGGCGCAATCCGCCACGGCATCACTCGCGCTCTGATGGACTACGACGAAACCCTGCGTAGCGCTCTGCGCAAAGCTGGCTTCGTTACTCGCGACGCCCGTGAAGTTGAACGTAAGAAAGTTGGTCTGCGTAAAGCGCGTAAGCGTCCGCAGTACTCGAAGCGTTAATTCGTTTCCACGTTCAAAAAAGAACGCCCGATTCCTCACGGAACCGGGCGTTTTTTTATGCCTGCGATTTATTAAAGAATTGCGCTGTGACAACTTGCCACATTCGTAGACCCCCTATACTACAAGGCTTGAGGGTGGGAGCTCCGGGTAATTCCCTTGTCAGAATTGGGGCTTTTCATTACCATCTCGGCAAAATTTTTATAAGTAACATTGATTTATTTAGTAGATGCCTGATTTAACAGGCCACAAAAGCTGATGGGAGAGGACTGAATGAGCAATGACGGCGTGAATGCAGGCCGGCGTCGCTTCTTGGTAGCAGCCACATCCGTGGTGGGTGCTGCAGGAGCGGTGGGGGCTGCGGTCCCGTTCGTGGGGTCATGGTTTCCCAGTGCCAAGGCGAAAGCCGCCGGTGCACCGGTGAAAGTGAATGTCAGCAAGATCGAGCCAGGACAGCAGATGATTGCCGAGTGGCGCGGCCAGCCGGTGTTCATTGTCCGCCGTACTGCGGAAATCCTGGGGAATCTCAAGAAGATCGAGGGCCAGCTCTCCGATCCGACTTCCAAAAACTCCACGCAACCTACCTATGTCGACCCCGAAGTGCGTTCGATCAAGCCGGAAATTCTGCTGCTGATCGGTATCTGCACTCACCTGGGTTGCTCACCAACCTTCCGTCCCGAAGTGGCACCTGCGGATCTGGGTAAAGACTGGGTCGGTGGCTATTTCTGCCCTTGCCACGGTTCCCACTACGATCTGGCTGGCCGCGTCTACAAGTCGCAACCTGCGCCTTTGAACCTGCCAGTTCCCCCGCATTCCTATGAGACCGATGACCTGATTGTCATTGGCGTCGATACGGAGAAAGCGTGATGAGCAAGTTCATGGATTGGGTTGATGCGCGCTTCCCTGCGACCAAAATGTGGGAAGACCATCTCAGCAAGTATTACGCGCCAAAAAACTTCAACTTCTTCTATTTCTTCGGCTCGCTGGCGCTGCTGGTGCTGGTCAACCAGATCGTCACCGGTGTCTGGCTGACGATGAGCTATACGCCGTCGGCAGAAGAGGCGTTCGCTTCCGTCGAATACATCATGCGCGACGTCGAGTACGGCTCGATCCTGCGTCTGCTGCACTCCACCGGCGCTTCGGCGTTCTTCATCGTGGTCTATCTGCACATGTTCCGTGGCCTGCTCTACGGTTCGTATCAGAAACCCCGTGAACTGGTGTGGGTGTTCGGCATGCTGATCTACCTGGCGCTGATGGCTGAAGCCTTCATGGGTTATCTGCTGCCGTGGGGTCAGATGTCCTACTGGGGTGCTCAGGTGATCATCTCGCTGTTCGGTGCGATTCCGGTCATCGGCAACGACCTGACCCAGTGGATTCGTGGTGACTACCTGATTTCCGGGATCACCCTGAACCGCTTCTTCGCCCTGCACGTCGTGGCCCTGCCGATCGTGATCCTCGGTCTGGTGGTGCTGCACATTCTGGCGCTGCACGAAGTCGGCTCGAACAACCCTGATGGCGTCGACATCAAGAAGCACAAAGACGAAAACGGCATCCCGTTGGACGGCATCGCCTTCCACCCGTACTACACCGTGAAAGACATCGTCGGCGTAGTGGTGTTCCTGTTCATCTTCTGCTTCATTGTGTTCTTCTTCCCGGAAATGGGCGGCTACTTCCTCGAAAAGCCAAACTTCGAGCAAGCCAACCCGTTCAAGACTCCAGAGCACATTGCACCGGTCTGGTACTTCACACCGTTCTACGCAATCTTGCGGGCAATCCCGGACAAGCTCATGGGCGTTATCGCCATGGGGGCGTCGATTGCCTTGCTGTTCGTGCTGCCGTGGCTTGATCGCAGTCCGGTGAAATCGATGCGCTACAAGGGCTGGATGAGCAAAGTCTGGTTGTTGGTGTTCTGCGTCGCGTTCGTGATCCTCGGCATTCTCGGTGTTCTGGCTCCGACGCCTGAGCGCACGCTGATCTCGCAGGTCTGCACCTTTCTGTACTTCGCTTACTTCATTCTGATGCCTTTCTACACCAGGCTCGAGAAGACCAAACCGGTTCCGGAAAGGGTGACTGGCTGATGAAAAAGTTATTTTTTGCTCTGATTTTTGCTGCTCTGCCTGTGCTGTCTTTTGCTGCCGAACATGGTCCGGATCTGGAAAAAGTCGACATCGACGTTTCCGACAAGGCTGCCCTGCAGGATGGTGCGCGTACCTTTGCCAACTACTGCATGGGTTGCCACAGTGCCAAGTTCCAGCGTTACGAGCGCGTTGCCGATGACCTGGGGATCCCGCATGACATGATGCTGGAAAAACTCGTCTTCACCGGTGCCAAGATCGGTGACCACATGAACATCGGTATGCAACCGGCTGACGCCAAGACCTGGTTCGGTGCAGCACCGCCGGACCTGACCCTGGTGGCGCGCGTGCGTGGCACCGACTGGCTCTACGGTTATCTGCGCTCGTTCTACGAAGATCCTGCGCGCCCATGGGGCGTGAACAACAAGGTCTTCCCGAACGTCGGCATGCCTAACGTGCTGGTCGGCCTGCAAGGTCGCCAGGTCGTGGGCTGCAAGCAAGTGCAGATCGTCGAGGATGGCAAGAAGCAATACGATCCGCTGACCGGTACGCCGCTGACGCATGAAGCGTGCGATCAGTTGACCATCGTGCCGAAAACCGGTGCTCTGAACGAAGAGCAGTTCGATGAGAAGGTCAAGAATCTGGTAACCTTCCTGGCTTACTCGGCTAACCCGGTTAAGCTGCAACATCAGCGCATCGGTACTTACGTCTTGCTGTACCTGGCGTTCTTCTTTGTGTTCGCCTATCTGCTCAAGCGTGAATACTGGAAAGACGTGCACTGATACGCTTCAAGCATTGCTGTTAATCGCGCGCGCCCAAGGGTGCCTCTGAAAACGCAACGCCTGGTTCGCCAGGCAGTGCGTGAGGCGCCCTCTGGGCGCGCGCGTTTTTCCGGTTCCGATAATTTCAACAAGCGAGGAGGATCGCCATGGGCGTGACCAATCGGTTGGCCTGTTACTCCGACCCCGCCGACCACTATTCCCACCGAGTGCGCATCGTGCTTGCAGAGAAGGGTGTCAGCGCCGAAATCATTTACGTGGAAGCTGGTCGCCAGCCGCCTAAACTGATTGAGGTGAACCCTTACGGCAGTCTCCCGACGCTGGTCGATCGCGACTTGGCGTTGTGGGAGTCGACCGTGGTGATGGAGTATCTGGATGAGCGTTACCCGCATCCGCCACTGATGCCGGTTTATCCGGTGGCGCGTGCCAACAGCCGTCTGCTGATTCACCGTATTCAGCGTGACTGGTGTGGTCTTGTGGATCTGATTCTTGATCCGAAAACCAAGGAGGCCGCGCGTGTCGTGGCGCGCAAGGAATTGCGTGAAAGCCTGACGGGCGTGTCGCCGCTGTTTGCCGACAAGCCGTTTTTCCTCAGTGAGGAACAAAGTCTGGTGGATTGCTGCCTATTGCCAATACTCTGGCGTTTGCCGATTCTGGGTATTGAACTGCCGCGGCCGGCCAAGCCGCTGCTTGATTATATGGAGCGCCAGTTTGCGCGTGAGGCTTTCCAGGCGAGTCTGTCTGGCGTCGAACGCGATATGCGCTAAGGCTTAAGGAGCCGCTATGAACTCCAGTCGACCTTATCTGGTCCGCGCGCTCTACGAGTGGATTGTGGATAACGATTGCACCCCGCACATGCTGGTCAATTCCGAATACCCGGCGGTGCAGGTGCCGCAGGGTTTTGCCAGTGACGGACAGATCGTCCTGAACATTTCGCCCAGCGCCGTGCGTCACTTGCACATGGACAACGACGTGGTGACCTTCGAGGGTCGCTTCGGTGGCGTTCCGCACAGTCTGTATGTGCCGATCAGCGCGATTCTGGGCATCTATGCCCGGGAGAACGGGCAGGGCATGGTCTTCGATCTCGAGTCGCCGATGGATGACGAAGACGATATCGAACCCGATGACGACTTGCCGCCACCGGACAGCGAGCCGCCGCGCCCAAGCGGCCGGCCAAGCCTGAAAGTGGTGAAGTAATAAAAAAGGCGATCCGGATGGATCGCCTTTTTTATTACGTAGGAGCTGCCGAAGGCTGCGATCTTTTGATCTTGTTTTTGACGATCAAAAGATCGCAGCCTCGTTTCACTCGACAGCTCCTACAGAAGTGCACCTCAGTCGATGTATTCGAACAGCTTCACGATTTTCTGCACACCGGAAACGCTCTGCACCAGGTTGGTCGCCTGTTGCGCTTCCTGCTTGGTCAGCAGGCCCAGCAGATAGACGATGCCATTCTCGGTCACGACCTTGATGCGCGAGCCGGGAATGCTGGCATCGGTCAGCATCTGGGTCTTGATCTTGGTGGTCAGCCAGGCATCGTTCTGGCGGGCGAGGAAGCTCGACGGCGCAATCACTTGCAGCTCGTTGTGCACCGTCTTCACGCGCTGGACGTTGGCGGCGGCCTGTTCGGCCTTGGCCTTGAGGTCTTCGCGCGGCGTCTGGCCGGCGAGCAGCACCACGCCGTTGAAGCTGGTGACGACAATATGCGAGTCCTTGTCCAGGCCTGGGTCGGCCTTGGCCACGTTGACGCCGACTTTGGTTTCGATCAGCGAGTCATCGATCTTGCTGCCGATGGTGCGGGTACCGCGGTCATCATCAATTGGCGCTTCTCGACTGGCGCTCACCACCGAGGTGCAGCCGCTGATGGCCAGGCACAGGGTCACGGCCAGCAGGCCAAGGCGATTAGGGGTCATTCTTCACTCCCGAACAGTTGGCTGTCGATCAGATCGCAAAGGCAATGGATCGCCAGCAGGTGGACTTCCTGAATACGTGCAGTGACGTTGGCCGGTACGCGAATCTCGACGTCCTCGGGCAATAGCAATGACGCCATGCCGCCGCCATCGCGTCCGGTCAATGCTACGACAATCATTTCGCGATCATGTGCGGCCTGGATCGCCTGAATAATGTTCGCCGAGTTACCGCTGGTCGAAATCGCCAGCAGTACGTCGCCCGGTTGCCCGAGTGCGCGGATCTGCTTGGAGAACACTTCGTTGTAGCTGTAGTCGTTGGCAATCGAGGTGATCGTCGAACTGTCGGTGGTCAGGGCAATGGCCGGCAGGCTCGGGCGTTCGCGTTCGAAGCGGTTGAGCAGCTCCGAGGAGAAGTGCTGGGCGTCGCCGGCAGAGCCACCGTTGCCGCACGAAAGCATTTTGCCTTCGTTGAGCAGGGCGTTGACCATGATCTGGCTGGCTTGCTCGATGTGCGGTGCAAGTACGTCCATCGCCTGTTGCTTGGTGTCGATACTGGCCTGGAAAAGCTGGCGAATTCGGGATTGCATGTCCATCTGTGTGACCTTAAGTGGCGCGGCTGTTCGGCACGTGAATGTGCAGCCCGCAAAGCAAAGAGCAAAAATTGTCGGTGAAAGTGTCCGGGGTGGTGTGCAGAGAATCAACCATCGAACGCATTCTGCAACCAGTTCAATTGATCCGGGTGCCTGTCGATGGCCACCACGTCGAAGCGGCAAGGGGAATCGGCCCAGCGTGACTCGCGCTGAAGAAAATACTGTGCGGCGAAAATCAGTTTTTGCCGTTTGCGCTCATCGATGCTAGCGAGCGCGCCACCCCATTGAGTGTTTTTTCTGTAGCGGACTTCGACGAATACTACTGTATCGCCATCAAGCATGACCAGATCAAGCTCGCCCCGTTTGCATGACCAGTTCTGCGCCAGCAGGCGCAGACCGTGGTGTTGCAGATGCTCGAGCGCTTGGCGCTCGGCATCTTTACCGCTTTGCAGGTGCGAGCTGTCGGGCATCAGCGCGGGGTGTCCGGCAGGCGTTGAACCTGACCGTTGACGAACTGCGCCCATGGCAACTGCCGCACTACACGTTGGGTCTGGGTCATGCCCAGGCTGCCCGACTGACCTTCGATGCGGCTGTCCGGCAGAGCTTTCAATTGACCCAGGCGGGGTGCCAGACGGTAGGCATCGACGCCCATCGCGTACAGGCGGCCAAGACTGCCGGCGGCTTGTGGCCACTGTGCGGTGACTTGCTGGCGCAGTGGGTCGTTGGCTTCCAGCAACCATGGGGTTTCGCAGAAGCGCACGCCGTTCATGTCGTTGTACTGGTTCACATCGCCGCTGGCGCTGTAGACGTGGGAGGTCGCGTATACCGGAACGTCACCCGCGTACTGGAAATTCAGGGTCGGCTTGATCTGCTGCGCCTGTTGCGGGGTGGCGGCGAGGAAGATGAACTCGATGTCCTGACGACGCGAAGGCTGTGCGGCTACGTTGGTGCCGGCAGCATTCTGCAGGCTCTTGGCGCGGGCCTCACTTTGACGCAGCTGGAACATGTCGGCGATCTGCTGGGCCAGTTGCACTGGCTGATCGACACGCTCGGTGGCGACGATGCTGCCACCGTTGGCTTGCCAGTCCTGGCTGAACGCACGCAGTACGCGGTCGCCCCATTCGCCTTTCGGCACCATGATCGCCGCGCGGTGCAGACCGTCGGCGCGGGCACGACGCGAAACTTCGCGGGCTTCGTCTTCAGCCGCCAGGCCGAACTGGAACAGTTGCGCCGGACCTTGATCACCTTCGCTGTAGTTCAATGCGAGGGTGGTGATCGGCAATTGCGGACGAGTGCTCAGTTGTTTGACCAGTGGTTTCTCCAGCGGACCGACCACCAGTTGTACGCCATCAGCCTGGGCCTTGCGGTAGAACTCGTCCATCGAGGTCAGCTTGGAGCTGTCGTAGAACTCGATGGCGGGCGGCTTCTGGCCGGCCTGTTGCGCTTGATAGTGCGCCGCCATGAAACCTTCACGCAGGGCCTTGCCGACCGAGGCCAGTGGGCCGTCTTGCGGCAGCAGCAGGGCGATCTTGCTCAGGGGCTGGCTGGCTAGCTCCTTGAGTTTGGTCAGGGGCAGCGGCAGGTTGATAGCAGCCGGGTGTTTCGGGTTTTGTGCGCGCCAGGTATCGATCGCGGCTTGCTGCTGTTCCAGGGTGCCGGCGGTTTTCACTGCCAGGGCCAGGCCCATCCAGCCACCGAGGTCGTCGGAGGTATTGGGTTGCAGTTGATCGGTTGGCAGCGAAGCGATCAGGGTCCAGATCGCTTCGTGGTTCTTGCTCGCGGCTTCGCCTTTGAGCATTGGCGCGATGAAGATGCGCTCGCGAGCGGCCGCCAGGGTCTGGCCATCGGCTTCCAGTGCGCGGGCATGCACGGTGCCGGTGCGCACTTGCTGGTCTTCCGGCATTTCGCTCAGATGCTGCAGGCTCGGATGGCTCAGGGCAGTCAGCGCGGCTTTCGGCTGATTGCGAGTCATCGCCAGTTCAGCGGACAGGGTGCTGGCGAAGATCTGCTGGCCTGGCTTGAGTTGCTCCATCGGCACTTGTTGCAGGATCTGCGCGGACTGGCCGGCATTACCCTGGCGGTAAGCCAGGTCTGCCGCGCTCAAGCGCAACAGGGCGGCTTTTTCCGGTGTCTTGGCCTGGGTAGCCTGTTCGAGCAGTTGCTCGATGCTGGCATCCGGGGTCCGTGGAAGTTCGCCAAGGCTGGAGGAAGGGGAGCTGGCGCAGGCCGCCAGCAAGGCAGCGAGGCAGAGGGCAGTGAACAGCCGCAGGCAAGCGATCATGTAAGTGTTCCTGATACTCGATCAAATTAGCGTGGAATTGTACCCAAGCGCTGGCCGGGGCGCGATGTTACTGGTGTGAAACCGTCAATTTAGCTGGAGCAAATGTTGCTGTGCGGCACAAAGACGCGCAAAACCGGCTTCGGCCGGAACGCATCGCAAGCCTCGTGACGCGCTACAATGCCGGCTTTTACCGATCATGAGGTGTGCGCTTTGACTGCTCCAGGTCCTTTGAATTCCGCTGCTGGCTCGCTTTATGTGGTGGCGACGCCCATCGGCAACCTGGACGACATCAGCGCCCGGGCCCTGAAAATCCTCCGCGAAGTGGCGCTGATTGCCGCCGAGGATACGCGGCACTCGGCGCGGTTGATGCAGCACTTCGGCATTTCGACGCCGTTGGCCGCGTGCCACGAACACAACGAACGTGATGAAGGTAGCCGCTTTATTACCCGTTTGCTGGCGGGCGATAACGTCGCGCTGATTTCCGATGCCGGGACGCCGCTGATCTCCGATCCGGGTTATCACCTGGTGCGTCAGGCGCGGGCAGCGGGGATCAATGTGGTGCCGGTGCCGGGTGCCTGTGCGTTGATCGCCGCGCTGTCAGCGGCGGGTCTGCCCTCTGACCGATTCATCTTCGAAGGTTTCCTGCCGGCCAAGTCGGTGGGGCGCAAGGCGCGTCTGGAGGCCGTCAAGGAAGAGCCCCGCACGCTGATTTTCTACGAGGCCCCGCACCGTATTCTCGAATGCCTGCAGGACATGGAAGCCGTGTTCGGTGGCGAGCGTCAGGCATTGCTGGCCCGGGAAATCACCAAGACGTTCGAAACGCTTAAAGGGTTGCCGCTGGCTGAGCTGCGTGCGTTTGTCGAGTCCGACAGCAATCAGCAGCGTGGCGAATGCGTGGTGCTGGTCGCAGGCTGGTCTGCACCGGAGTCCGAAGATGCCGTCAGCAGCGAAGCGATGCGCGTCCTCAATCTGCTGCTCGAAGAGATGCCGCTCAAGCGTGCCGCCGCCCTGGCCGCACAAATCACCGGTGAGCGCAAAAACGTGCTTTATCAGGTCGCACTGGATCAGCAGAAGGGCGAGTAAGCCGTCGCGCAGACAGGTTTCACGGCTATTAGCGCTTGTTCTTCGGGCGCTCTGCCGTTAACCTTCGCGGCGGAGAGTCGATCGGACAGTCGCTGCCCTCTATGAAAATTAGGGGGGGGAGGAAAGTCCGGGCTCCATAGGGCGAAGTGCCAGGTAATGCCTGGGAGGCGTGAGCCTACGGAAAGTGCCACAGAAAATAACCGCCTAAGCGCTTCGGCGCCGGTAAGGGTGAAAAGGTGCGGTAAGAGCGCACCGCACGTCTGGCAACAGTTCGTGGCTAGGTAAACCCCACTTGGAGCAAGACCAAATAGGGTCCCAAGGCGTGGCCCGCGCTGGGACCGGGTAGGTTGCTAAAGATGTCCAGTGATGGCCATCGTAGACGAATGACTGTTCAAGACAGAACCCGGCTTACAGATCGACTCTCCACCTTTTTCTTTCCCTGCTTGAATCAATGGCATCAGGGCTGGTTATTATCGGCAGGCCTGCGCTAAAGTCCGGCAGCGGCAAATGCGGTAATAGCCATTTCCCACCTTGCTTCAATCAACAGCAGAAGCGCTTTTGTAATACCGAAAAAATCTTACTCTTAACAAATTACTTTAACTTCCGAGCGCAGCTTTCAGTGCTGCATCAAGTTATTGGTCGAAAGTATCTGCCAAATTGTCGTTACCCCTCCTTTTAAGCTCCTAAATCTCCGTTCTGTAAGGGTTTTCCTTTAATCCGCGCCTTGACGGTGTGGTGGGCGCATTCCTATAGTGTGCGCAAGTGGCGGAAAGTGGCATGAAGTGGGTTTTTTGAGCTCAAAACGATAAAAATTGGAGAAACGCTGACGTGTTTCGCGGAGCTAACGCTATCAGTCTCGATGCAAAGGGCCGTCTCGCCATGCCGAGCCGGTACCGTGACGAGCTCGTTTCGCGTAGTTCCGGTCAATTGATCGTGACCATTGATGCCGTTGATCCGTGCCTGTGTGTCTACCCGCTCGACGAGTGGGAAATTATTGAAACCAAGTTGCGCGCACTCCCTTCGCTTCGCGAAGAGAACCGTCGCCTGCAGCGTTTATTGATTGGTAATGCCGTCGACCTCGAACTCGATGGCAGTGGTCGTTTTCTGGTTCCACCGCGTCTGCGCGAATACGCAAAGCTTGATAAGAAAGCGATGCTGGTGGGCCAACTGAACAAGTTCCAATTGTGGGACGAGGATGCATGGAACGCGGTGTCTGCCGCTGACCTTGCTGCTATTCAACAACCGGGCGCCATGCCTGACGAACTGCGTGATTTGATCCTGTGACTATTGATAGCGGCTTTAACCACATCACCGTACTGCTTGACGAAGCCGTCGAGGCTCTCGCCGTACGTCCTGATGGCTGCTATCTGGACGGTACGTTCGGTCGCGGCGGGCACAGTCGGCTGATCCTCAGCCAGCTTGGGACGGACGGTCGGCTCATCGGATTCGACAAGGATCCTCAAGCGATTGCCACCGGGCAAACGCTAGCGGCCGAAGACGGCCGCTTTGTCGTTGTGCAGCGCAGCTTTGCCGAGCTGGGTTCGGTGGTTGCCGAGCAAGGTCTGAGCGGCAAGGTCAGCGGTATCCTGCTCGATCTCGGCGTGTCTTCGCCGCAGCTGGATGACGCCGAGCGCGGCTTCAGTTTCCTCAATGACGGCCCGCTGGACATGCGCATGGACCCGTCCCGTGGCATCAGTGCCGCCGAGTTCGTCAACACCGCGCCGGTGGAAGAAATCGCCCGGGTGTTCAAGGAATACGGCGAAGAGCGTTTCTCCGGCCGCATGGCCCGTGCCGTGGCCGAGCGCCGCGACATCAAGCCGTTCGAGCGCACCGCTGATCTGGCCGAGGTCCTCAAAGTCGCCAACCCGGCGTGGGAGAAGGGCAAGAACCCGGCGACCCGTGCATTCCAGGGCCTGCGTATTCACGTCAACAACGAACTGGGCGATCTGGAGGCGGGCCTCGAAGCCGCGCTGGAGGCTCTGGAAATCGGTGGCCGTCTGGTGGTCATCAGCTTCCACTCGCTGGAAGACCGCATCGTCAAACTGTTCATGCGCAAACTGGTGAAAGGCGAAGCCGACAACCTGCCGCGCAACCTGCCCGTGCGCCACGTGGCGTTCGAACCGAAAATCAAAATCCATGGCAAAGCGCAGACGGCCTCCGACGCCGAACTCAAAGCCAACCCACGTTCCCGTAGCGCTGTGATGCGTGTCGCGGAGAAGTTGCGGTGAGCAAGCTTTTCGCCAAGCCCCTGCCTGGCGGCAGCTTTATCATGTTGCTGCTGTTTATCGGCGTGCTCGTGTCGGCCATCGGCGTGTCTTACAGCGCGCACTGGAACCGCCAGTTGCTCAACACCCTTTACAACGAACTCAGCGTGCGCGACAAGGCGCAGGCCGAGTGGGGGCGCCTGATTCTCGAACAGAGCACCTGGACCGCGCACAGCCGCATCGAAGTGCTGGCCACCGAACAACTGAAAATGCACATCCCTGGCGCGGCTGACGTGAAGATGGTGGCGCCATGATGAAACTCGAAGGGGCACTCTTTCCGTGGCGCTTCCGTCTGGTCGTCGGTCTGCTCGGTGTCATGGTGGCCGCGATCTGCTGGCGCATCATCGACCTGCAAGTGATCGACCGAGACTTCCTCAAGGGGCAGGGCGACGCGCGCAGTGTTCGTCATATCCCGATTCCTGCACACCGTGGTCTGATTACTGACCGTAACGGCGAGCCCCTGGCCGTCAGTACGCCGGTGACCACGCTGTGGGCCAACGCCAAGGAAATGCAACTGGCCAAAGAAAAGTGGCCAGCACTCGCCGCTGCGCTGGGGCAGGATCCGAAAGCCTTGGCCGAACGTCTTGAAGCCCAGGCCAACAAAGAATTCATTTACCTGGTGCGCGGGCTGACCCCCGAGCAGGGCCAGGCCGTGCTTGACCTTAAAGTGCCGGGCGTCTACGGCATCGAAGAATTCCGCCGCTTCTATCCGGCCGGTGAAGTCACCGCACACATGGTCGGCTTTACCGACATTGACGATCACGGGCGCGAAGGCGTCGAGCTGGCCTACGACGAGTGGCTGGCCGGGGTGCCGGGCAAACGGCAGGTCATCAAGGATCGGCGTGGTCGGCTGATCAAGGATGTCCAGGTCACCAAGAACGCCAAGGCCGGCAAGCCCTTGGCGTTGTCGATTGACCTGCGTCTGCAATACCTGGCCAACCGCGAGCTGCGCAACGCGATCATCGAGAACGGCGCCAAGGCCGGCAGTCTGGTGATCATGGACGTGAAGACCGGCGAGATTCTCGCCATGGTCAACCAGCCGACCTACAACCCGAACAACCGTCGCAACCTGCAGCCGGCGATGATGCGTAACCGCGCGATGATCGACGTGTTCGAACCGGGTTCGACCATGAAAGCGATCTCGATGAGCGCGGCGATCGAATCCGGCCGCTGGAAACCGACCGACACCGTCGAGGTGTACCCGGGCTCGCTGCAGATCGGCAAGTACACCATCAAGGACGTTTCGAAGACCGAAGGTCCGGTACTCGACATGACCGGCATCCTGATCAATTCCAGTAACGTCGGCATGAGTAAGGTCGCGTTCGATATCGGCGGTGAGACCATTTACCGTCTCGCGCAGAAAGTCGGCCTCGGCCAGGACACCGGTCTCGGCTTCCCGGGCGAGCGTGTCGGCAACCTGCCGAACTACCGCGACTGGCGCAAGGCTGAAACCGCGACGCTGTCGTACGGCTACGGTATTTCCGTGACCGCGATCCAGCTGGTTCACGCGTTCTCGGCGCTGGCCAACAACGGTCGTCTCGCACCGCTGACCCTGATCAAAACCGACAAGCCGCCGCAAACCACTCAGGTCCTGCCGGAAGCGGTCGCGAAAACCATGCAGGGCATGCTGCAGCAAGTGATCGAAGCACCGCGCGGCGTGTTCCGTGCGCAGGTGCCGGCGTATCACGTGGCCGGCAAGTCGGGTACTGCGCGTAAGACTTCGGTGGGCACCAAGGGCTACGCCGAAAACTCCTACCGCTCGCTGTTCGCCGGTTTCGGGCCGATGAGCGATCCGCGCTACGCCATCGTGGTAGTGATCGATGAACCGTCCAAGGCCGGTTACTTCGGTGGTCTGGTTTCGGCGCCGGTGTTCAGCCGTGTGATGTCCGGCACTCTGCGTCTGATGAACGTGACCCCGGACAACCTTCCGACCACCCAACAGGCCAACGCTACGCCGGCCGTTCCGCTGAAAGCCAATGGAGGGCGCGGCTGATGTCTCTTAGTCTGAACAAGATATTCCCCCACGCCGGCCACGATCTGCTGATCCGTGAATTGGCGCTGGACAGTCGCAACGTACGCGCCGGTGACCTGTTCCTCGCAGTGCCGGGCGGTAAATTCGATGGCCGTGCGCACATCGCCGATGCCTTGCAGCGCGGCGCGGCGGCGGTTGCCTATGAAGTGGAAGGCGCCACCGTGCTGCCGATCACCGAAGTGCCGCTGATCCCGGTCAAAGGTTTGGCTTCGCAGCTGTCCGATATCGCCGGGCGCTTTTATGGTGAGCCAAGCCATCACCTGAACCTGGTCGGGGTCACTGGCACCAACGGCAAAACCAGCGTGACCCAACTGGTTGCGCAGGCTCTGGATCTGCTCGGCCAGCACTGCGGCATCGTCGGTACGCTGGGTTCCGGCTTTTATGGCGCGCTGGAAAGCGGCCTGCACACCACGCCGAATCCGATTGCCGTGCAAGCGACCCTGGGCGACCTGAAAAAGGCCGGGGCCAAAGCCGTGGCGATGGAAGTCTCGTCACACGGGCTGGACCAGGGCCGTGTTACCGCATTGGCGTTCGACGTCGCGGTAATGACCAACCTGTCCCGCGATCACCTGGATTATCACGGCACCATGGAGGCGTACGCCGAGGCCAAGGCCAAGCTGTTCGCCTGGAATGATCTGAAGTGCCGCGTGGTCAACCTCGACGACGATTTCGGCCGGCAACTGGCCGCCGAAAAACGCGATTCGCGCCTGATCACTTACAGCCTGCTCGACAACAGCGCCTACCTGTTCTGCCGTGAAGCGCAGTTCGATGACCACGGCGTGCGCGCCACGCTGGTCACGCCGCAGGGCGAGCATCACCTGCGCAGCACGCTGCTCGGTCGTTTCAACCTGAGCAACGTACTGGCGGCGGTCGGCGCCTTGCTCGGTCTGGATTACGCCCTCGACGAAATTCTCAAGGTGCTGCCGAAGCTCGAAGGCCCGGCCGGACGCATGCAGCGTCTGGGTGGCGGCACTCAGCCGCTGGTGGTGGTCGATTACGCCCACACCCCGGATGCGCTGGAAAAAGTTCTGACCGCGTTGCGCCCACACGTCAAAGGCCAGTTGCTGTGCCTGTTCGGCTGCGGCGGTGATCGTGATCGCGGCAAGCGTCCGCTGATGGCCGAAGTGGTCGAGCGTCTGGCCGACCGCGTGCTGGTCACCGATGACAACCCGCGCACGGAAGATCCGGCGCAGATTTTCGACGACATCCGTGCCGGCTTCACCGCGGTGGATAAAGTCACTTTTGTTGCCGGTCGTGGTCAGGCGATCGCCCAACTGATCGCCGCTGCCTCGGCGGATGACGTGATCGTCCTGGCGGGCAAAGGCCATGAGGACTATCAGGAAATCAACGGCGAGCGTCACGCTTTCTCCGATCTGGTCGAAGCCGATCATGCCCTCACCGCATGGGAGGTGGCTCATGCTTAAGGCCCTGAAGTTGAGCGAACTGACCAACGTCCTCGACGCACGTCTGATCAGTAGCGATGCCAGTTTCGATGGCGTCAGCATCGATAGCCGGGCGATCACCGCTGGCCAACTGTTTATTGCCCTGACTGGCCCGCGCTTCGATGGTCACGACTATCTGAACGACGTCGCCGGCAAAGGCGCGGTCGCGGCGCTGGTCGAGCGTGAAGTGCCCGACAGCACCCTGCCGCAACTGCTGGTCAAGGACACCCGCCAGGCCCTCGGCCAGTTGGGGGCGTTGAACCGTGCCGCGTTCACTCAGCCAGTGGCGGCCATCACCGGCTCCAGCGGCAAGACCACGGTCAAGGAAATGCTCGCGAGCATCCTGCGTACTCGCGGTCCGGTGCTGGCGACTCGCGGCAATCTGAACAACGATCTCGGCGCACCGCTGACCCTGCTCGAACTGGCGCCGGAACACACCGCCGCCGTGATCGAACTGGGCGCTTCGCGTCTGGGCGAGATCGCCTACACCGTCGGGCTGACCAAGCCGCACGTGGCGATCCTCAACAATGCCGGCACCGCCCACGTTGGCGAGTTCGGCGGCCCGGAAAAAATCGTCGAAGCCAAGGGCGAGATCATCGACGGGCTGGCAGCGGATGGCGTCGCCGTGCTCAACCTCGATGACAAGGCCTTTGGCATCTGGAAGCTCCGCGCCGGCGCACGCAAGGTGCTGACCTTCTCCCTGAGCAATCCTCAGGCAGATTTCTACGCCAGCGACCTGAGCACCGATGCCCGGGGTTGCCCGGCCTTCAACCTGCATACACCTGAAGGTGTGGAGCACGTTCAACTGAACCTGCTCGGCACCCATAACGTCGCCAACGCCATGGCCGCCGCTGCTGCCGCGCACGCTCTGGGCGTGTCGCTGTTCGGCATCGCCACCGGGCTTGGCGCGGTACAACCGGTCAAGGGTCGCACCGTCGCGCAACTGGCGAAGAACGGCATGCGCGTGATCGATGACACTTACAACGCAAACCCCACCTCCATGTGCGCTGCCGTTGATATACTCGCCGGCTTTTCCGGCCGCACCGTCCTGGTGCTCGGAGATATCGGCGAGTTGGGCGATTGGGCGGAGCAGGGGCACCGCGACGTGGGCGAATATGCCCGGGGCAAGGTTTCCGCGCTTTACGCGGTCGGACCGAACATGGTCCACGCCGTGAACGCATTCGGCAAAGAGGCGCATCACTTCGGCACGCAAGCCGAACTGATCCAGGCCCTCGACGCCGAGCAGGACACAAACACCACCATTTTGATCAAGGGTTCGCGCAGTGCAGCGATGGAAAACATCGTTGCGGCTCTGTGCGGGTCCAGTCTGGAGAAACATTAATGCTGCTGCTGCTAGCGGAGTATCTGCAACAGTTCTACAAAGGCTTCGCGGTCTTCCAGTACCTGACCCTGCGCGGGATCCTCGGTGTGCTGACCGCGCTGGTTTTGTCGCTGTGCTATGGCCCGTGGATGATCCGCACCCTGCAGAACCGTCAGATCGGCCAGTCCGTGCGCAATGACGGCCCGCAATCGCACCTGTCCAAGTCGGGTACGCCGACCATGGGCGGCGCACTGATTCTGTCCTCCATCGGTGTCAGCACCCTGCTGTGGGCTGACCTGAGCAACCGTTACGTGTGGGTCGTGCTGCTGGTGACCCTGCTGTTCGGCGCCATCGGCTGGGTCGACGATTACCGCAAAGTGATCGAGAAGAACTCCCGTGGCTTGCCAAGCCGCTGGAAGTATTTCTGGCAGTCGGTGTTCGGTCTGGGCGCGGCGATCTTCCTTTATATGACTGCTGCGACGCCGGTGGAAACCACGCTGATCCTGCCGATGCTCAAGGACTACAGCATTCCGCTGGGCGCCGGTTTCATCGTGCTGACCTACTTCGTGATTGTCGGTTCGAGCAACGCGGTCAACCTGACTGACGGCCTCGACGGTCTGGCGATCATGCCAACCGTTATGGTCGGCGGCGGTCTGGGGATCTTCTGCTACCTGTCGGGTAACGTGAAATTCGCCGAATACCTGCTGATTCCTTACGTGCCGGGCGCGGGCGAACTGATCGTGTTCTGCGGCGCGCTGATCGGTGCCGGCCTCGGATTCCTCTGGTTCAACACCTACCCGGCGCAAGTGTTCATGGGCGACGTCGGTGCGCTGGCGCTCGGCGCGGCACTGGGCACCATCGCGGTCATCGTCCGTCAGGAAATCGTCCTGTTCATCATGGGCGGCGTGTTCGTGATGGAAACCCTGTCGGTGGTGATCCAGGTTGCTTCTTTCAAGATGACCGGTCGCCGAGTGTTCCGCATGGCACCGATTCATCACCACTTTGAACTCAAGGGCTGGCCCGAGCCACGCGTGATCGTCCGTTTCTGGATCATCACCGTGATTCTCGTGCTGATCGGCCTTGCCACCCTGAAGCTGAGGTAGAACGAGTGTCTCTGATCGCTTCTGACCACTTCCGCATCGTTGTCGGCCTCGGCAAGAGCGGCATGTCCCTGGTTCGCTTCCTGGCGAACCGGGGTGTGTCGTTTGCCGTCGCCGATACGCGGGACAATCCACCGGAACTGGCCACGCTCAAGCGTGACTATCCGCACGTGGAAGTGCGTTGTGGCGAGCTGGACGTCGAATTCCTGTGCCGCGCCGACGAGCTCTACGTGAGCCCCGGCCTGGCGCTGGCGACCCCGGCCCTGCAAGCCGCTGCCGCCCGCGGTGTGAAAATGGCCGGCGACATCGAGCTGTTCGCGCGTAACGCGCGGGCGCCGATCGTGGCCATCACCGGTTCCAACGCGAAAAGCACCGTCACCACCCTGGTCGGCGAGATGGCGGCTGCGGCCGGCAAACGCGTGGCGGTGGGCGGCAACCTCGGTACGCCAGCGCTGGAATTGCTCAGCGACGACGTCGAGCTGTACGTGATGGAGCTGTCGAGCTTCCAGCTGGAAACCACTGACCAGCTCAACGCTGAAGTGGCCACCGTGCTGAACATCAGCGAAGACCACATGGACCGCTACAGCGGCCTGCCGGCGTATCACCTGGCCAAGCACCGGATCTTCCGTGGCGCGAAGCAGTTTGTGGTCAACCGTCAGGACGCACTCAGCCGTCCGCTGATCGGCGAGGGCCAGCCGTGCTGGACCTTCGGCCTGAACAAACCGGATTTCAAGGCCTTTGGCCTGCGCGAAGAAGACGGCGAGAAATACCTGGCCTTCGAATTCCAGAACCTGATGCCGGTGCGCGAACTGAAAGTGCGCGGCGCGCATAACCAGGCCAACGCCCTCGCGGCGCTGGCGCTGGGGCATGCGGTCGGCCTGCCGTTCGACGCGATGCTCGATGCCCTGCGCAATTTCGCCGGTCTCGAACACCGCTGCCAGTGGGTGCGTGATCTCGACGGTGTGGGTTACTACAACGATTCCAAGGCTACCAACGTCGGCGCCGCACTGGCCGCCATCGAAGGCCTGGGCGCGGACATCGACGGCAAGGTCGTGCTGATCGCCGGTGGCGACGGCAAGGGTGCCGAGTTCAAGGATCTGCGCGATCCAGTGGCGGCCAACTGCCGCGCCGTGATCCTGATGGGCCGCGACTCCGACAAGATCGGCGCAGCCATCGGCGACGCGGTGCCGCTGATTCGCGCCGGTTCGCTGGTTGAAGCCGTCGAGCAATGCCGCGCGGTCGCCCAGCCGGGTGACGTGGTGCTGCTGTCGCCAGCCTGCGCCAGTTTCGACATGTTCAAGAATTACGAAGACCGTGGTCACCAGTTCGTCCGCGCCGTGGAGGATCTGGCATGAGCCTGCGCAATATCATCAAGCCGTACCCGTCGCCGATCATCACCGGCCGTGGCATCGACCTCGACTTCCCGATGCTCGCCGGTTGCCTGGCGTTGCTGGGCCTGGGCCTGATCATGATCGCCTCGGCCTCCACCGAAGTGGCGGCGGCGCAGTCGGGCAGCGCGCTGTACTACATGATTCGCCACCTGATCTATGTGGCGCTGGGCCTGGGTGCCTGCATCATTACCATGATGATTCCGATCGCCACCTGGCAGCGTCTGGGCTGGATGATGCTGATCGGCGCCTTCGGTCTGCTGGTGATGGTGATCGTCCCCGGCATCGGCCGTGAAGTGAACGGGTCGATGCGCTGGATCGGTTTCAGCTTCTTTAACGTTCAGCCGTCCGAGATCGCCAAGGTGTTTGTGGTGATCTACCTCGCCGGTTATCTGGTACGTCGTCAGAAAGAAGTGCGCGAGAGCTGGATGGGCTTCTTCAAGCCGTTCATCGTGCTGCTGCCGATGGCGGGGCTGTTGCTGATGGAGCCGGACTTCGGCGCCACCGTGGTAATGATGGGCGCTGCGGCAGCGATGCTGTTCCTCGGCGGGGTCGGGCTGTTCCGCTTCTCGCTGATGGTGGTACTCGCAGTCGGGGCCGTGGTCTTGCTGATTCAGATGCAGCCCTACCGGATGGCGCGTCTGACCAACTTCGCCGACCCGTGGGCCGACCAGTTCGGCGCCGGTTATCAGTTGTCGCAGGCGTTGATTGCCTTCGGTCGCGGTGAGTGGCTGGGCGTTGGCCTGGGCAACAGCGTGCAGAAACAGTTCTACCTGCCTGAAGCGCATACCGACTTCGTGTTCTCGGTGCTGGCTGAAGAGCTGGGTGCGGTGGGTTCGCTGTGCACCGTGGCGCTGTTCGTGTTCGTGTGTATTCGCGGCATGTACATCGGTCTGTGGGCCGAAAAAGCCAAGCAGTTCTTCGCCGCTTATGTGGCTTACGGTCTGTCGTTCCTGTGGATCGGTCAGTTCCTGATCAACATCGGGGTGAACGTCGGTCTGCTGCCGACCAAGGGCCTGACCCTGCCGTTCCTCAGTTATGGCGGCAGTTCCCTGGTGATCTGCTGTGCCTGCCTCGGCTTGTTGCTGAGGATCGAGTGGGAGAGTCGGACCCACCTGGGCAGTGAAGAGATGGAGTTCCATGAGAGCGACTTCGCCGAGGAGCCGAACCATGGGCGCTAACGTATTGATCATGGCCGGCGGCACCGGCGGCCACGTGTTCCCGGCGCTGTCCTGTGCCCGTGAATTCCAGGCGCGCGGCTACACCGTGCACTGGCTCGGCACGCCCCGCGGAATCGAAAACGAACTGGTGCCGGCTGCAGGTCTTGAACTGCATCGCATCAACGCCACCGGATTGCGTGGCAAGGGCAAGCTGTCGCTGCTGAAGGCACCGTTCATGCTGCTCAAGTCGGTGTGGCAGGCGCGGGCAGTGATTCGCCAGCTGCGTCCAGTCTGCGTGGTCGGCTTCGGTGGTTATGTGACTGGCCCGGGCGGGATTGCCGCGAAACTGGCCGGTGTGCCGGTGATCGTTCACGAGCAGAACGCCGTGGCCGGCACCGCCAATCGGTTGCTGGTGCCGTTCGCCGCCCGGGTGTGTGAAGCGTTCCCCGACACCTTTACTCTGTCGGACACCCGCCGTACCACCGGAAACCCGGTGCGCAGCGAGCTGTTCCTCGAAACATCGCGACCGGCTCTGGCCGGGCGCAAAGCGCGTTTGCTGATCCTCGGCGGAAGCCTTGGCGCAGAACCGTTGAACAAGTTGCTGCCTGAAGCCCTGGCGCAAGTCCCTGCCGATTTGCGTCCGGAAGTGTTTCATCAGGCCGGCAAAAACCACGATGAAGTGACTGCAGAGCGCTACCGCGCCGCCGGCGTTGATGCGCAGGTGCAGCCCTTTATCAAAGACATGGCCCAGGCCTATGGCTGGGCTGACCTGGTGGTGTGCCGCGCTGGCGCGCTGACCATCAGTGAGCTGGCTGCCGTTGGTCTGCCCTCGATGCTGGTGCCTTTGCCCCACGCGATCGACGATCACCAGACCCGCAACGCCGATTATTTGGCCCGTGAAGGCGCAGCCTTCGTGATGCCGCAAAGAACGACTGGTGCCGCGGACCTTGCCGCGCGCCTGACAGAGGTCTTGATGCAACCGCAACGACTCGAAGAAATGGCCCAAGCGGCCCGCCGTCTGGCCAAACCCGATGCCACCCGTAGCGTGGTCGATACCTGCCTGGAGGTGGCTCATGGTTGAGAATCAGAAAGCCATGCCACAACCGGAAATGCGCCGCATCCGTCGCATCCACTTCGTCGGTATCGGCGGTGTGGGCATGTGCGGGATTGCCGAAGTGTTGTTGAACCTGGGCTATGAAGTGTCCGGTTCCGACCTGAAAGCTTCGCCAGTGACCGAGCGTCTGGAATCGTTCGGTGCGCACATCTATATCGGCCACCGTGCCGAGAACGCCGCTACCGCTGACGTGCTGGTGGTCTCGAGTGCTGTCAACACCTCCAACCCGGAAGTGGCGACCGCTCTTGAACGCCGCATTCCGGTGGTGCCACGTGCCGAAATGCTCGCCGAGCTGATGCGCTATCGCCACGGCATCGCCGTCGCCGGTACCCACGGCAAAACCACCACCACCAGCCTGATCGCTTCGGTGTTCGCCGCCGGTGGCCTGGACCCGACTTTCGTTATCGGTGGCCGTCTGAATGCCGCGGGCACCAATGCCCAGCTCGGCACCAGCCGCTACCTGATCGCCGAAGCCGATGAGAGCGACGCGAGTTTCCTGCACCTGCAACCGCTGGTGGCCGTGGTCACCAACATCGACGCCGACCACATGGCGACCTACGACGGTGACTTCAACAAGCTGAAGAAAACCTTCGTCGAGTTCCTGCACAACCTGCCGTTCTACGGTTTGGCGGTAATGTGCCTGGACGATCCGGTGGTGCGTGAAATCCTGCCGCTGGTCAAACGTCCGACCGTGACCTACGGCTTCAGCGAAGACGCCGACGTGCGCGCGATCAATGTGCGCCAGCAAGGCATGCAGACTTTCTTCACCGTGCTGCGCCCGGATCGCGAGCCGCTGGACGTGTCCGTGAACATGCCGGGCAACCACAACGTGCTCAACTCGTTGGCGACCATCTGCATCGCCAGCGACGAAGGCGTCAGCGACGAAGCCATCGTCCAGGGCCTGTCCGGGTTCCAGGGGGTCGGCCGACGCTTCCAGGTCTACGGCGAACTGCCGGTGGACGGCGGCAATGTGATGCTGGTCGACGACTACGGTCACCACCCGACCGAAGTCGCTGCGGTGATCAAAGCCGTGCGCGGTGGCTGGCCGGACCGCCGTCTGGTGATGGTCTACCAGCCGCATCGCTACAGCCGCACCCGTGACCTGTACGACGATTTCGTCAATGTACTGGCCGACGCCAACGTGCTGCTGCTGATGGAAGTCTATCCGGCCGGCGAAGAGCCGATTCCGGGCGCGGACAGCCGCAAACTGTGCAACAGCATCCGTCAGCGCGGTCAGCTCGACCCGATCTACATCGAACGCGGTGTCGACCTCGCGCCGCTGGTCAAGCCGCTGCTGCGTGCCGGCGACATTCTGCTGTGCCAGGGCGCCGGTGATATCGGCGGTCTCGCACCAAAACTGTTGAAAAGTGAGTTGTTCGCCGGCGCCGTGGCTGCGTCGGTCGAGGGGAAGTTGAAATGACTGCTGCCTACGCCAACCTGTTCTCCACCATCGCGCCGAAAGATTTCGGCCGTGTCGCCGTGCTGTTCGGTGGCATGAGTGCCGAGCGTGAGGTTTCGCTGAAATCCGGTAACGCCGTGCTCGACGCGCTGCAAAGCGCTGGCGTGGACGCGTTCGGGATCGACGTCGGCGAGGATTTTCTGCAGCGTCTGCTGAACGAAAAGATCGACCGCGCGTTCATCATCCTCCACGGTCGTGGCGGTGAAGACGGCTCGATGCAGGGCCTGCTCGAATGCGCCGGCATTCCGTACACCGGCAGCGGCATCCTTGCCTCGGCACTGGCGATGGACAAGCTGCGCACCAAGCAGGTCTGGCACAGCCTCGGGATTCCGACGCCGCGTCACGCCGTGCTGTGCAGCGAAGCCGATTGTATTTCCGCAGCGACGGAACTGGGCTTCCCTTTGATCGTCAAACCGGCGCATGAAGGTTCAAGTATCGGGATGGCCAAAGTGAGTTCTGCGTCCGAGTTGATCGACGCATGGAAAGCGGCCAGTACCTACGATTCGCAAGTCTTGGTTGAGCAATGGATTCAAGGTCCGGAGTTCACCATCGCCACCCTGCGTGACCAGGTGTTGCCTCCTATCGCCCTGGGTACACCGCACACGTTCTACGACTACGACGCCAAGTACATCGCCAACGATACCCAGTACCGCATTCCGTGTGGGCTGGATGCCGCCAAGGAACAGGAACTCATGGATCTCACGGCCAAGGCCTGTGAGGCGCTGGGTATTGCCGGTTGGGCCAGGGCGGACGTGATGCAGGACGCCGACGGGCAGTTCTGGTTCCTTGAAGTGAATACCGCACCGGGCATGACCGATCACAGCCTGGTGCCGATGGCGGCCCGTGCTGCCGGTCTGGACTTCCAGCAACTGGTTCTGGCCATTCTGGCCGCCAGTGTTGAAGGCTCCGGTCATACAGAGGCGCGAGGTTAAGACCATGCAAGGCGCTCAGCTCAGACATCAGCCACCCGCACCCGGCCGCAAGCCGGTGCCGCGGGGTGCCAGCCGAATGGTGGCCAAAGAGCCGATGTCCGCGCGCCTGCCGAAAGCCAATTTCGGCTTTCTGAAAAGCCTGTTCTGGCCGGTGCTGCTGGTGGTGCTCGGGTTTGGTACCTACGAAGGTGCGCAGCGCTTGCTGCCGTACGCCGACCGGCCGATCACCAAGATCGCCGTGCAGGGTGACCTGAGCTACATCAGCCAGCAGGCGGTGCAGCAGCGAATCGCCCCGTACGTGGCGTCGAGCTTTTTCACCATCGACTTGGCCGGGATGCGCACCGAGCTTGAACAGATGCCATGGATCGCCCACGCCGAAGTACGCCGGGTGTGGCCGGATCAAGTGGTGATCCGCCTCGAAGAGCAACTGCCGGTGGCCCGTTGGGGCGACGAGTCGCTGCTCAACAACCAGGGCCAGGCATTTACGCCAAAGGAACTGGCGAACTACGAACACCTGCCACAGCTGTTCGGTCCACAACGGGCCCAGCAGCAAGTGATGCAGCAGTATCAGGTGCTGAGCCAGATGCTCCGGCCGCTGGGCTTCTCGATCGCGCGCCTGGAATTGCGTGAACGTGGCAGCTGGTTCCTGACCACCGGTGCCGGCAGTTCCGGCCCCGGCATCGAGTTGCTGCTGGGACGCGGCAACCTGGTGGAAAAGATGCGCCGCTTCATTGCCATCTATGACAAGACGCTTAAAGACCAGATTACGAACATTGCGCGCATCGATCTGCGCTACGCCAACGGCCTCGCCGTTGGCTGGCGGGAACCTGCAGCGCCGACGACAGACAAACCCGCTGTCGCAAAGAATTAAGAAGAGGCAGGACCCATGGCAAACGTGCAAAGCGGCAAAATGATCGTCGGTCTGGATATCGGCACCTCCAAGGTGGTGGCGCTGGTAGGCGAGGTCGCGGACGACGGCACGCTGGAAATCGTCGGTATCGGTACTCACCCGTCCCGCGGCCTGAAGAAGGGCGTGGTGGTGAACATCGAGTCGACCGTGCAATCGATCCAGCGCGCGATCGAAGAGGCCCAACTGATGGCGGGCTGCCGCATTCACTCGGCGTTCGTCGGCGTGGCCGGCAATCACATCCGCAGCCTGAACTCCCACGGCATCGTGGCGATTCGTGATCGCGAAGTGAGTTCGGCTGACCTGGAGCGCGTGCTCGATGCCGCCCAGGCCGTGGCGATCCCGGCTGACCAGCGCGTGCTGCACACCCTGCCGCAGGATTACGTGATCGATAACCAGGAAGGCGTCCGCGAGCCGCTGGGCATGTCCGGCGTCCGTCTGGAAGCCAAGGTTCACGTGGTCACCTGCGCCGTCAATGCTGCACAGAACATTGAAAAATGTGTGCGTCGCTGCGGTCTGGAAATCGACGACATCATTCTCGAGCAACTGGCCTCGGCCTACTCGGTGCTGACCGACGACGAAAAAGAGCTGGGCGTGTGCCTGGTCGACATCGGCGGCGGCACCACCGACATCGCGATCTTCACCGAAGGCGCGATCCGCCACACCGCGGTGATCCCGATTGCCGGTGATCAGGTGACCAACGACATCGCCATGGCGTTGCGCACCCCGACCCAGTACGCCGAAGAGATCAAGATTCGCTACGCCTGCGCCCTGGCCAAACTGGCCGGTGCCGGCGAAACCATCAAGGTGCCGAGCGTTGGCGACCGTCCACCGCGCGAACTGTCGCGTCAGGCCCTGGCCGAAGTGGTTGAGCCGCGTTACGACGAACTGTTCACCCTGATTCAGGCCGAGCTGCGTCGCAGTGGCTACGAAGACTTGATCCCGGCGGGCATCGTGCTGACCGGCGGTACTTCGAAGATGGAAGGCGCCACCGAGCTGGCCGAAGAAATCTTCCACATGCCGGTTCGTCTGGGCGTGCCGCACGGCGTGAAAGGCCTGGATGACGTGGTGCGCAACCCGATTTATTCCACTGGCGTTGGCTTGTTGATGTACGGCCTGCAGAAGCAGTCCGACGGGATCTCGTTCTCGGGCATCGGCAGCCGCGACAGCTACAGCAACGATGAGCCGCAGGCGCCGTTGCTGGATCGATTGAAGAAGTGGGTTCAAGGCAACTTCTAAAGCTTTACCGCAACACCGCAACAAAAATGCAGTAGGCGAAAAAACTAGAGAATGTAAGGAGAGGGAAAATGTTCGAACTCGTAGACAACATCCCCGCAAGCCCGGTAATCAAAGTTATCGGTGTCGGCGGTGGCGGCGGCAACGCTGTCAACCACATGGTCAAGAGCAACATCGAAGGCGTTGAATTCATCTGCGCCAACACCGATGCTCAAGCGCTGAAAAACATCGGCGCGCGTACCATCCTGCAACTGGGCACCGGTGTGACCAAAGGCCTGGGCGCCGGCGCCAACCCGGAAGTCGGCCGTCAGGCTGCGCTGGAAGATCGCGAGCGCATCGCTGAAGTGCTGGCCGGCACCAACATGGTGTTCATCACCACCGGCATGGGCGGTGGTACCGGTACCGGTGCTGCGCCGATCATCGCCGAAGTGGCCAAGGAAATGGGCATCCTGACCGTTGCGGTCGTGACCCGTCCGTTCCCGTTCGAAGGCCGCAAGCGTATGCAGATCGCCGACGAAGGCATCCGCATGCTCTCCGAAAGCGTCGACTCGTTGATCACCATCCCTAACGAGAAGCTGCTGACCATCCTCGGTAAAGACGCCAGCCTGCTGTCGGCTTTCGCCAAGGCTGACGACGTACTGGCCGGTGCCGTTCGTGGTATCTCCGACATCATCAAACGTCCGGGCATGATCAACGTCGACTTCGCCGACGTGCGTACCGTGATGAGCGAAATGGGCATGGCGATGATGGGCACTGGCTGCGCCAGCGGTCCGAACCGTGCACGTGAAGCGACCGAAGCGGCCATCCGCAACCCGCTGCTGGAAGACGTGAACCTGCAAGGCGCACGCGGCATTCTGGTGAACATCACCGCCGGTCCTGACCTGTCCCTGGGTGAGTACTCCGACGTGGGTAGCATCATCGAAGCCTTCGCTTCCGAGCACGCGATGGTCAAGGTCGGTACCGTTATCGATCCGGACATGCGCGACGAACTGCACGTCACCGTGGTTGCCACCGGTCTGGGCGCGAAAATCGAGAAGCCTGTGAAGGTCATCGACAACACCGTTCACACCTCCATGGCTTCCGCCCAGGTTCAACAACCGGCTCCTGCGCGTCAGGAAGCTCCGGCGGTGAACTACCGTGACCTGGACCGTCCGACCGTCATGCGCAACCAGGCGCAGGCCGGTGCTGCGACTGCCGCGAAGATGAACCCGCAGGACGATCTGGATTACCTGGACATCCCGGCATTCCTGCGTCGTCAGGCCGATTGATGGAATGTATCAGGGCTATGACGGTGATTGGTGTTCAGCAAAGGCTCGGTCTGCTATTATCGCCAGCCTTTGTTGATACCAGTTCGCAATTTGCGCTGAAGCGGCCCAAGCCATGATTAAACAACGCACACTGAAAAATATTATCCGTGCCACAGGTGTAGGCCTGCACTCCGGGGAGAAGGTCTACCTGACCCTCAAGCCTGCGCCTGTCGACACTGGCATTGTGTTTTGTCGCGCTGACCTCGACCCTGTGGTGCAGATTCCTGCCCGCGCGGAAAACGTTGGTGAAACCACTATGTCGACGACGCTGATCAACGGCGACGTCAAAGTGGACACGGTAGAGCACTTGCTCTCGGCCATGGCTGGCCTGGGCATCGATAACGCCTACGTCGAGCTCTCCGCGTCCGAAGTCCCGATCATGGATGGCAGCGCTGGACCGTTCGTATTCCTGATTCAATCGGCTGGCCTGGAAGAGCAGGACGCCGCCAAGAAATTCATCCGCATCCTGCGTGAAGTGACAGTGGAAGACGGCGACAAGCGCGCCACTTTCGTCCCTTTCGAAGGGTTCAAGGTGAGCTTCGAGATCGATTTCGATCACCCGGTTTTCCGGGACCGCACCCAAAGTGCAAGCGTGGATTTTTCCAGCACTTCGTTCGTAAAAGAAGTCAGCCGCGCCCGTACTTTCGGTTTCATGAGTGACATCGAGTACCTGCGCAAGCACAACCTCGCACTCGGCGGCAGCGTTGAAAACGCGATCGTGGTTGATTCCGATGGTGTACTGAACGAAGACGGCCTTCGCTACGAAGACGAATTCGTGAAGCACAAGATCCTCGATGCGATTGGCGACCTGTACCTGCTGGGTAACAGCCTGATTGGTGAGTTCAAAGGCTTCAAGTCCGGTCATGCACTGAACAACCAGCTGCTGCGCAAGTTGATTGAGCAGACAGATGCGTGGGAAGTCGTGACGTTCGAAGACGCCAGCACTGCACCGATCTCTTACATGCGCCCGGTTGCGGCGGTGTAAGTAAAAAACCTCTCTAGTTTTTTGAAGGCCATCCTTGGATGGCCTTTTTTTATGCCTGCGGTTTTTGTGTTGCCTGGGCTGACCTCTTCGCGAGCAAGCTCGCTCCCACATTTGGAATGCGTTCCCTTGTGGGAGCGGGCTTGCTCGCGAAGAGGCCAGTTCAATCGCCGCAAAAATCAGCCAGCCACCACCACCCGATTCCGCCCACCTTCCTTGGCCTGATACAACGCCTTGTCCGCCGCAAACAACAGTTGCTCAAGCGACATCTCGACCGCAGTTGTCCAGGTGCTGATACCGATACTGACGGTCATCGCCACGTCTGCACCCTCGACCCTCGGCATCTGCTCGACCGCCTGGCGGATATGTTCGGCAATCTGTCGCGCGCCGCTGCTATCGGTTTCGGCGAGGATCACCGAGAACTCTTCGCCGCCGTAACGGGCGACCAGATCCCCTGGTCGTCGTACGTTCGCCGTGATCACCTTGGCCAATTCACGCAGCGCCTGATCACCGGCCTGATGCCCGTGGCGGTCGTTGAACGCCTTGAAGTGGTCGGCATCGATCATCATCACCGACAACGGCTTGCCCGAACGCTGGGCGCGGAACCATTCGTGGCGCAGCGCCTGATCGAGCATCCGCCGGTTGGCCACGCCGGTCAGCGCATCGGTGGCAGCCAGTTGCGCCAGTTCGCGTTCGGCGCGCTGGCGCAAGCGCAGCTCACGGGCCAGCAGCCAGGTCAGCCACAGCAGCCCGACACACAGCACGCCGGTGGCGCCACTGATCAACAGCGCCGTGCGGCGCCAGGTGCCGAACACTTCATCACTGGAGAGCGCAACCATCACCGTCAACGGCAGATTGCCGACCCGCGAATAGGTGTAGAGCCGTTGCTGATGGTCCATGCTCGAGGTGCTGGTGAAACTGCCGCTGCCATCCTTGTCGCCGAGAATCCGCTGCACGTTGGGCCGGTTGCCGAAGCTCTTGCCGATGGAGTCGCTTTGCAGATACGGCTTCTGCGCCAGCAGCACGCCGTCGCTGTTGATGATGTTCAGCGTGCTGCCTTTGCCGATGTCGAGGCTGTTGAACAACTGATCGAAGTAGTCGAGTTTCATCGACGCCACCGCCACACCAGCGAACTCACCGGTGTCCGAGGAGATCCGCCGACTGAAACTGATGCGCCATTGATTGGCTTCGTCGCAATCGCAACGGGTCTTGAACGGGCGGCTGATGAACATGCCCATGTCGCGGTTGAAGGCATGGGCGAGGAAGTAATCGCGGTCGGCGAAGTTGCCCGGCTTGGGTTCGACCCGCGATGAGTCGGCGACCACATCGCCATGTTTGTCGAGCAGCAGGATGTCGCCCTTGAAGCGCGCGGTAGTCGAGCGGTCGAACAGCGCCAGATGGCGGATCTGCGGGGTGACGTCGCGCAAGTCATCGCGCTGGGCAGCGGCGATCAGGCCTTGCAGGGTCAGGTCATACAACTCGACCGTGCGCAGGACATCGGCGTCGATCAACTGGGCGATGGTGGTGGCGCTGCGGGTGGCCGACTCCTGAGCGTTGGCGTGCTCACGAATCAGCAGAAAAGTGACGATGCACAGAATCGCGATCACAGTCAGCGAACTGCCGCAGATCAGCAGCAATTCGGGGCGCCCGGTCTTGCCCGCCACAGGTGGGGTACGGCTCGCGATCATGATGGGCTGTCGGTTGAGAGGATCTTATTAGCGTAGTTGCATCAAGTCAGTGACGGTATCCCATTGTGGGAGCGGGCTTGCTCGCGAATGCGCCGTGTCATTCAACATTGATGTCGAATGATGCAGCGCATTCGCGAGCAAGCCCGCTCCCACAGGGTATATCTCTCAATTCAAGACCGTGGCGCAGGGGTGATCTTAGAAGACGTTGATCGGGTAGTCGACAATCACCCGGTATTCATCGGTATCCGTATCAATCGCGCCATAACCGTTGCCGCCCCGGTTGGTCGCCCATTGCAGGCGTACCGCGAGATTTTTCGCCTGGCCGCTCTGCACCACGTATTTCAGATCGAGGTCGCGCTCCCAATGCTGGGCGTTGCGACCGTCGGCGCTGTACCACGAAGCATAGCCTTTGCTGTGCGGATCGACCTTGGTCAAGTCCACGGTGCCGCGCGAATAGGAGACCGCTGAAGTCAGACCCGGCATCCCCAGCCCGGCGAAGTCATAGGCGTACTTGAGCTTCCACGAACGTTCGTTCGGGCCGTTGAAGTCCGAGTACTGCTGCGAGTTGTCGAGGTAAACGCTGTCGCCCTGGCTGATGTAGTCGAACGGCGTGTTGCCGTTCACGCGCTGATACGCAGCAGTAACGCTGTGGCTGCCGATGCCGACGGTGAAATGCAGGCTGTAGGTGTTGTTGTCGATGTTGCCCAGCAGCGCGTTGCCGGTGTCCTGCGTGTGATAGAAGTGCAGGCCCGGGTTGAGGCTGACCAGATCGTTCAACTGCCAGGTGTAATCCAGGTCGTAGTAGTACTGGTTCCAGATGTCCTTCAACTCGGCAGCGTACAGATTGCTGGTCAAGCCTTCGACGCCGCTCCAGGACACGCCGGCCCAGTTCAGGTGCTGGCTTGCGTCACCCTCAGTGAGTTTGCCGTAGGAGGTACCGATGCGCTGGTGGCCACTCTGGTTGTACGGCTTGGTGAAACTGGCCTGGCCACCTTCAAACATCCAGCCGTCGAAACTGTGGTTGGTCAGACTGACGCCACGGAAGGTCTGCGGCAGCATGCGCGACTCACCGCCGGCAATCACCGGGTTGGTGAGGAACAGGTCACCGGCCTTCAACTCGGTATCGAACGCACGCATTTTCAACGTGCCGCCCGCGGTCGAGAACGAGCCCGGCGCTTTGCCGTTGCCATCGCTGACCGGCAGGATGCTCGAGCCATCGGTGCCGCCACCGCCGTCGAGCTTCAGCCCGAGCATGGCGTGGGCGTCGATGCCGAAGCCGACCGTGCCTTCGGTGTAGCCCGACTGGAAGATCCCGAGAAAACCCTGGCCCCACTCGATGTTGTCGTCCGTCTGCTGCAGACGGTTGCGATTCATGTAGTAGTTGCGAGCGTTGAGGTTGAGGCTCGAGCCTTCGACGAAACCTTCCTTGACGGCTTCGTCGGCATGGGCGGCGGGGGCAATCGTTGCGGCAATTGCAATGAACAGCGGGGTGACGCGGACTGGGTAACGCACTTGCGATGGAGCTCCTTGGGTCAACTGACACTTCAATGTCTTGAGGTGCGGGATGTTTCTTGTTTTTACAGACGAACCAAACGGCTTTCAGACCACAACGAAAAAAGGCCGCTGAAAGGCAGCGGCCTGGAAGGACGACGGTTGAACGGGAAGAGCCAAACAACCGCGTCGAGGGAAATTTTTCGCGGTGCGCGACTCAGCTGTCTTTCTCGGCTGCTTGAGCCTGGGAAGTGGCGGCCTGAGGGGCTTGCGAGGCGTCCTGCGACTTGACCATCACTTCTGCCTGAGACTGCTCGAAGGCGTGAGCGCGCGCGGCATTCTGCGCGACGAACGCCTGCGATTCTTCAGCCATCGCCATGGGCGACAGGATCAATGAGGACAAAACGAAAGCGCTGGCAATACCCATACTGTTGGACATCTGGAAAACCTTCTTGCTTGGCAAGTGCTGTTTGGTGCGGGCAAAGATAAGGTTGCCGGACGTTGGGAAACAGCCTGATTTTCATAAATGACTGTTGCAGTACAAGCAAAGATCAATCACGGGTGAACGCCATTCCTTGTGGCGAGGGAGCTTGCTCCCGCTGGGCTGCGAAGCGGCCCCAAACCCGTCAATCACATTCATTCAGACAAACTGAATGTGCAGGATTTACGACTGCTGCGCAGCCGAGCGGGAGCAAGCTCCCTCGCCACAGGGGTTTGCTTTTCAGTTAAACCGGGAGGTGGATGCCGAACGTATTCATCCCCCGATCACTGCGCACAAACACATCGCCACCGTGCATCAGCGCGATCGCCTTGACGATCGCCAGCCCCAACCCATGGTTGTTGCCGCTGTTGCTGCGCGAGGCATCGACCCGATAGAAGCGCTCGAACAAGCGCGGCAAGTGCTCGCTGGCAATCGGCGATCCGGGGTTGGCCACGCCGATGCTGACCTGATGTTCCTCGACTTCGATGCGCACCTCGATCACCTGGCCCGGTTCGGTGTGCTGCACGGCGTTACTCAGCAGATTGATCAGCGCCCGACGCAGATGCGCGATCTCGATTCGCACCTGTGCGTCGCCACTCACATGCACCTGCACTTGCGCGTCTTCGAGGATGAAATCCAGGTAATCCAGCGTGGTTGCAACTTCATCCGCCAGCGAGGTCTCGGTCAGTTTGGTCGCCTTGCTGCCCTGGTCGGCGCTGGCAAGGAACAGCATGTCGTTGATGATCGAACGCAGGCGTTCCAGCTCTTCGAGGTTGGATTGCAGCACCTCGAAATAGTGTTCGGCGGAACGTCCGCGCGTCAGCGCGACCTGGGTCTGACCGATCAGGTTGGTCAGCGGCGAACGCAGCTCATGCGCCACGTCGGCGTTGAACGACTCCAGTCGCGAGTATGCCTGTTCGACCCGTTCCAGCGTCGAGTTGAACGACTCGACAAACTGCGCAAGCTCCGGCGGCAGCGGCGACAGACGCAAGCGCCCCGAACGCAATGGCGGCGCCAGACGCTGCGCCTCGTGGGACAGTTTGATCAGCGGTTGCAGGCCAATCCGTGCCACCCAGTACCCGAGCGCCGAGGCCAGCGCCACGCCGATAATCGCCAGACCAATCAGGGCGATCAGCAACTGATGTTGCGTCTGGTGAAACGTATCGGTGTCGATGCCGATCATGAAGCGCAGCGGCGGGCGTTGGTCCTTGGCCGGAAACTGGCTGACCAGCACTTTCAGCGGATAGGGCTGGTCGGGCAATTGCAGGTCGCGCATGCCCAATGGGCCGTTGGCGAACTCGCGAATCTGCGGGGTCAGGTTGCCAAACTCATACTGCGGGTCACCGCTGCTGATCCAGAAACTGATGCGCTTGTCTTCCTCGCCCAGCAGCTTGAGTTTGTTGTTGATCTTCACCCAATGATCGGGCGTGCCGTAACGACCGACGGTGGATTCGAGCACGCTGTAACGCGCATCCAGCTCGGCTTCCGGCAGCAGGCCCAGGCCCTTGTCGACCTGCTGATACAGCGCGCCGCCGATCAACAGAAACACCAGCAGCGCCACCAGCGTGAACATGCCACTGAGGCGCAGGGCAATCGAGTTACTGGACACCACGGCTCTCCAGCACGTAACCCATGCCACGAATGGTGTGCAGCAGTTTCTCGTCGAACGGCCCGTCGAGCTTGGCCCGCAGACGCTTGATCGCGACTTCGACGACATTCGCATCGCTGTCGAAATTGATGTCCCAGACCATCTCGGCAATCGCGGTTTTCGAGAGGATTTCACCTTGTCGGCGCGCCAGCACGCTGAGCAGCGAGAACTCTTTTGCCGTCAGATCCAGTCGGGTGCCGGCGCGGGTGGCCTTGCGGCTGATCAGATCGATCCACAGGTCGGCGATGCTTACCTGCACCGGTTCGTGGCCACCGCTGCGCCGGGTCAGCGCCTGCAAGCGCGCTACCAGCTCCAGAAAGGAAAACGGCTTGCCGAGGTAATCGTCGGCGCCGTCACGCAGGCCCCTGATCCGGTCTTCGACGCGCTCGCGGGCGGTGAGCATGATCACCGGGGTCTGCTTGCGCGCACGTAAGGCGCGCAGCACGCCGAAGCCGTCGAGGCCCGGCAACATCACGTCGAGGACGATCACCGCGTAGTCGCTTTCCAGCGCCAGGTGCAGGCCCTCGACGCCGTCGCGGGCCAGATCCACGGTGTAACCCTGTTCCGTCAGACCGCGGTGCAGATAATCCGCGGTTTTTTCCTCGTCTTCGATAATCAGAACGCGCATGACCCTGCCTCAGTCTGTAGTCGCCAGTGCCGTCGTGGGCATTGGTTTGGGCCTGTGGAACAGCCGCTCAAGCCACAAGTATATGACCGGCGTGGTAAACAGCGTCAGCATCTGGCTGACCAGCAAGCCGCCCACCACCGCGATCCCCAGCGGCTGGCGCAGTTCCGCGCCGGTGCCGTAACCGAGCATCAGCGGCAACGCGCCGAGCAGCGCGGCGAGGGTGGTCATGATGATCGGCCGGAACCGCGTCAGGCACGCTTCGAAAATCGCATCCTGCGGCGCCAGTCCGCGATTGCGCTGGGCTTCCAGTGCGAAGTCGATCATCAGAATGCCGTTCTTTTTGACGATACCGATCAGCAGCACCAGCCCGATCAACGCCATGATCGAAAAGTCCTGACCGCAGATCCACAGCATGATCACTGCACCGAGACCGGCCGCCGGCAGGGTCGAGATGATCGTCAGCGGATGCACGAAGCTCTCATAAAGCACGCCGAGAATGATGTACACCGCCACCAGCGCCGCAAGAATCAGCCACGGCTGACTGGCGAGCGAACTCTGGAATGCCTGCGCTGCGCCCTGAAAGTTGCCGCTGATGGCGGTCGGCATGCCGATCTCGGCCTTGGCCTGGTTGAGCAGGATCACCGCGTCGCCCAAGGCCACGCCGGGTGCCAGGTTGAACGACAGGTTGGCGGCGGGGAACATGCCGTCATGGGCAATCGACAGCGGGCCGATGGTCGGTGCGTCGAATTTCGCCAGCGCCGACAGCGGCACCATTTCCCCGCTCAGCGGCGAGCGCAGGTAGAAATAGTTGAGGCTTTCGGCCTTGCCGCGCTGTTTGGTATCGAGCTCCAGAATCACGTTGTACTGGTTGACCTGGGTCTGGAATTCGTTGATCTGGCGCTGGCCGAACGCATCGTACAGCGCCTCGTCGACATCACTCGCGGTCAGGCCGAAACGCGCGGCGGCGCTGCGGTCGATGCTGATGTGGGTGATGCTGCCGCCCAGTTGCAGGTCATTGGAAATGTCGCGGAACGCCGGGATGCTGCGCAGCTTCTCGGTCAGGCGCTGGGTCCAGGTGGCCAGGGTCGCGCCGTCATTGCTCTTGAGTACGTATTGGTACTGGGCGCGGCTTGGGCCGGAGCTGAGGTTGATGTCCTGGCCGGCGCGCAGGTACAGGACGATGCCCGGGACTTTCATCAGTTTCGGACGGATACGGTCGATGAACTGGCTGGCCGAGACGTCGCGGTCGCCGCGTTTTTTCAGGGCGATCCAGAAGCGGCCGTTGGCGATGGTCTGGTTGCTGCCGGACACGCCCACCGAGTGGGAAAACGCTTCGACTGCCGGGTCGGCCGCGACGATTTCGGCCATCGCCAGGTGTTTTTTCACCATGTCGCCGTAGGAAATATCCGCAGCGGCTTCGGTGGTGCCGAGCACGAACCCGGTGTCCTGGATCGGGAAGAAACCCTTGGGAATAAAGATGTAACCGGCAATTGCCAATCCGAGGGACAGGCAGAACACGCCGATCATCAGTTTCTGATGGGCGAGGGCGCGGCGCAGGCCTTTCTCGTACCACGCCAGCAGACGCTCGCTGAAGCCCGGTTTGTCATGGGCGTGATGCACCGGTTTGCGCATGAACAGCGCGGCCAGGGTTGGCGCCAGCGTCAGCGATACCACCACCGAAATAAGAATGGTCGAAGTCGCGGTCAGGGCGAATTCCTTGAACAGCCGCCCGACCACACCGCCCATGAACAGCAGCGGAATGAACGCCGCCACCAGCGAGAAGCTGATCGAGACCACGGTGAAGCCGATCTCGCCGGCGCCCTTGACCGCCGCCTCACGCATGCCGTCGCCGGCTTCCAGATGCCGGTGGATGTTCTCCACCACCACAATCGCATCGTCGACGACAAACCCCACGGCCACCACAATCGCCACCAGCGTCAGGTTGTTCAGGCTGAAACCGAGGATGTACATCAGGGCGAAACTGGCCACCAGTGACACGCCGAGCACTGCCGAGACAATCAGCGTCGCCGACAGTTGGCGCAGGAACAGCGCCATCACCGCCACCACCAGCAGAATGGCGATCAACAGGGTGATTTCCACTTCATGCAGCGACGCGCGAATGGTCTGGGTGCGGTCGATCAGCACTTTGACCTGCACCGAGGCCGGCAGCATGGCTTCCAGGCCCGGCAGCGCCGCTTGAATACGATCGACGGTTTCGACGATGTTCGCACCGGGCTGGCGCGAGATCACCAGGTTCACACCGGGTTGATCACCGGCCCAGGCTTGCACGTAGGCATCTTCCGAACCGTTGACGACTTTGGCGACATCCCGCAGGTGAACCGGGGCGCCGTCCTTGTAGGAAACGATCAGCTGGCTGTAGTCCTCGGGATGGAACAACTGGTCGTTGGTCGACAGCGTGGAGATGCTCGATTCGCCGTACAACGCACCTTTGGCGAGGTTCAGGCTGGTCTGCTGGATCGCCAGACGAATGTCGGCCAGAGTCAGGCCGATGGCAGCCAGTTTGTCGGCCGAGGCTTGCACGCGGATCGCCGGACGTTGCTGACCGGTGATGTTGATCTGACCTACACCGTCGATCTGACTGATCTGACGCGAGAGCAGGGTTTCCACCAGATCGCTGAGTTCGGTGCCGGGCATTTGTGTCGAGCTGACACTGAGGATCAGCACCGGGCTGTCGGCCGGGTTGACCTTCTTCCAGGTCGGCAGCGTCGGCATGTCCTTGGGCAGTTTGCCGGCGGCGGTGTTGATCGCCGCCTGAACTTCCTGCGCGGCGGTGTCGATGCTTTTGTCGAGGGTGAATTGCAGGGTCAACAGGCTTGAGCCGAGCGCACTGCTGGAGGTCATCTGGGTCATGCCGGGGATGGCGCTGAATTGCACTTCAAGCGGCGTGGCCACGGAGGACGCCATGGTGTCGGGGCTGGCGCCGGGCAACTGCGCGGAAACCTGGATCGTCGGAAATTCCGCTTCCGGCAGTGGCGCAATCGGCAGGCGCGGGAAGGCAATCACCCCGAGCAGCACCAGGGCGAAGGTCAGCAGAATGGTCGCGACCGGGTGGTCGATACACCATGTGGAGACGCCTTTGTGCTCCTTCATGGCTTGGGCTCCGCTTCGACCACCTGCGGCGGCTCGGTCATCACCTGTACGGTCGAACCGGGTTTGAGCCGCGACTGGCCGTCACTGACTAATTGATCACCCGCCTTCACGCCTTTGATGATGTCCTGGCCGCTGCCCTGATAAACCATCTGCACTTGTACGGCTTCGACCTTGTCGCCGTTCACGCGGTAAACGAAGTGTTGGTCGAGGCCGCGTTGTACGACGGTAGGCGGCACCACCAGCGCATTCTTATCCAGTGCCGTCTGAATTTTTACCGTCACCAGCAGGCCCGGCCAGAGCTTCTGGCTGGCGTTGTCGAATTCGGCCTTGGCGCGGATGGTGCCGGTGTTGGCGTTGATCTGGTTGTCGATCAGGGTCAGGTGACCTTCGCCAAGCAGATTGCCGGTTTCGCCGTCGGTGTCGGCGCCGATGTAGGCCTTGACCTGCGCGTGCTGCGGGTCGTTGATCAAACCTTGCAGGGTCGGCAGCATTTGTTGCGGCAGCGAGAACTCGACGGCGATCGGGTCGATCTGGGTGACGGTGAACAGGCCCTGGGTGTCGGTCATGCGCAGGAAGTTGCCTTCATCGACTGTGCGAATACCGACGCGGCCGGTGACCGGGGAGCGGATCTGGGTGTAGGAAAGTTGTACCTGCGCGGCGTCAATCGAGGCCTGGTTGCCTTGGGCGGTGGCCTTCAACTGGTTGACCAGCGCCTGTTGCTGATCGTAGGTCTGCTTGGAGACGCCGTCGTCGACGCTGAGCAGTTTGTAGCGCTTGAGGTTGACCAGGGCGACTTCCAGTTGGGCCTGGCTTTCGCCCAGTTGTGCGCGGGCCTGATCAAGACTGGCGCGGATCGAGCGGTCGTCGATGGTGGCGAGCAGGTCGCCTGCTTTGACCAGTTGGCCTTCTTTGACGAGGATCTTTGTCAGAATGCCGTCGATCTGCGGGCGTACCACGACGCTGTGCAATGAGAGAACCGAACCGATGCCGCTGACGTAGCGGGGGACGTCCTTTTCGCTGACTGCCACGACCCGGACCGGGATGGCGGTGGGGGCGGCGAGTTTGGTCTGGGCCGGTTTGGTGGCGTACCACAGGCCCAGAGCGGCGACGATGATCAGCGGGGTGGCGAGCAGGGCGGTTCGTTTCTGGATTCGCATGCGATTGGGGCGCCAAGGGGTTGAGTTTGGGCAGGTTGGGTATTTATAAGCTTGTTTGGGGGTCAGGAGGGTGACGGCTAGCTGTCAGCGCTGTCAGTTTCGTGTGGCTTGGCGGCCTCTGGGCCGACCATGTTGTGGGTTGATGGGGGACATATCCGTTGCTGCGGTAACGGCTTCTGATGGTTCCGCTCTTACA
>NZ_JBYOKU010000043.1:0-48944 GCF_057799175.1 Pseudomonas sp. 14P5.3.2
CCGACCGAGAAGATCGAACCGTCAAAAGAGCCAAACATCACTGCCCTTTCAACTCCTTCCAGGCCTCGATGAACTGAAGCAAGCCGCTGTCGAAAACTGCGTAACTCATTGAATCTCAAGGAGTTTTCCGTTTCGACTGCGCCGGAAGTGGGGCGAATTATAGACCTCCAGAATCTGCCGTCAACCGTTAATTTCAGTTTTCTGTTGAGTCCATGAAAAAGCCTGCTTATATATAGACGCAGTGTCAGCGAATGCGCAGCATGTTGCCCAACAACGCCTCTTACCTAAGGATGATGCCTCGCAATGACTGACCCACTTCTTAGATCATCCTCCATGCCTGGCTCCCGAATTCGCCCTTCCCCAGCCCCCCTGCTCAATCCAGGCGAGACCGTGGTTCTGTTCGACGGTGTCTGCAAGCTGTGCAACGGCTGGGCGCGCTTCCTGATTCGCCACGACAACCGGCACCGGGTGCGCCTGGCGGCGGTGCAATCGCCGGAAGGTCAGGCATTGCTGGCATGGGCCGGTCTGCCGGTGGATCAGTTCGACACCATGGCGGTGATTCGCGACCAGCATTACTCGGTACGCTCGGAGGCATTCTTCGAAGTCGTCGCGCAATTGCCTGCCCGCTGGTGGCCGGTCAGACTTCTGCGAATTTTCCCGCGAGCACTCAGGGATTGGGCCTACGACCGCGTGGCACTGAACCGCTACCGGATCTTCGGCAAGTACGACACCTGCCTGTTGCCCAATCCCGATCACGAACGCCGCTTTCTCAAATCGCCAATGTGAATGCCCCGCTACAACATCAGTTGCAGCCACTGCCCCGGCGTCATCTTCGTCACCATCATCAAGACAATCACGAACATACCGAGAAAACCGCAAACGCCCATCCAGAACCACTGGCGATAACCGGCCCGGTACTCGTCCGCCAGACGAGTACCACACACGACCGCACTCTCAGCCATCCGCTGTAGGCGCTTCTGCAGCACCAGCACTGGCAGCCAAAGCGAGCCCACTATAAAGAAGAGGATCAGCGACATCAGCACCCAATCCGCGGTCAAGGGCAACCCGGTGAGCCTTGTCAGCCAATAACCTGTCGCAATCTGGATAAAACCGGCCGGTGTTGTGATCCAGGCATCGTAGCGCACCACCATTCGCGCCACATGCGCAATCACCTGCGGATTGGCCGTGCGACTGGCGGCGATCAGGTACAGATAGGAACCCATGCCGAAACCGAACAGGAAAATCGCGGCAATGACATGCACGTACTTCAGGCACAGATAGAGCATGCTCAGGGCTGCCCATCAGAAAAGTGCACCGCCAGGCTCAGGTTTTGCGGATCGTTGATCGCGGCCATGTATTCGTCGACGTTGATCTCGCCAACGCAAGGACGGGCACCCGGTTCGGGCAAGTAACCTCGGGCGATCTTCACGGCCAGGGCGACTGCGGCGCAGCTCGGGATCTCCGGCCCCTTGTCATTCAGCGCGGTCAATTGCGCCGTCATCGACAACGGCTGGTCATTCAGGTCGACACCCTGCACATCTATATACATCGCACTTTTGCCATCGCCGAAACGTTCGAACCACGTCCCCCAGCGATGCAACCGGGCGGCCCACGCCATGTGGTCACGCACCAGCCCCTTCCTCATCGCCAGAGCAAACAGATAATTGGCCACGCCGCCGAGCTTCAGACCAGCCCCGGCCTTGAAGCTCAAAGTGTGCGCACCAAACCGGCTGGCGAAAATATCCATGTCCGGCACATCAACATTGGCCAACGCACGCGTACCAAGATTTTGCAGCTTGCGCAGGGTCAGATCCTCCCACCCCATCACTTCATGTACACGACCATTTCTGAGCTGGCGAATCGGTTTGCCCGCATACGCGAGCACACCCTCGATCGTCGACAACCCCGGCATCTTCGCTGACGAGGAAATACCGTGTTCGATGGAGTCGATGCGTTTGAACCGATAGCGCTGCTCATCGATGATCGCCGACGACAGCGTCGGCACCGAACTGCAGCCACTGAGGAGGGCGACACCCGCCTGCCGGGCCCGGGCATCGAGCACGCCGATGCCATTGACGAATGTCCGGCAATCCGCCAGATCGCAATAGTTGACGCCCGCCTCGATGCAACTCTCCGCCACCGCATAGGATTGCCCCTGAAACGGGCCGCCGGTGTGAATCACCCACTGAATGTTCATCGCGCGCAGAGCTGGGACGAACCCGGCACCCATGGCATCGCCGCACCAGCTCTCGCAGGTCGCGCCCAACTCAGCGACCTTACGCGCCAGCTTCTGGGGATCGCGCCCCGAGATCGCCAGTTCGATGCCCGGTGTGTCGATCAGATGCAGACAAACAATACTGCCAAAGTTTCCATACCCGCCAACCACCAACACCCTGAGTACCATCAACGCTTCCCTGAACAATTCAACTACTGACCCATAACCGGGTTCGGCGCAGCTTCCCTGATATCTCTGGGCCAGGCAAGTCTGCGCCCATGAGCAGCGATGTAGTAACGTCAGCGCATCGACAACGGAGGTTGATATGAGCAAACGAATCATCGTCATCGGCGCGGGAATCGTCGGCGCGTCACTGGCCTATCACCTTGCCGCGAAAGGTGCAAAAGTGGCTGTGATCGAGGCCGGTGAGATTGCCTCCGGTGCGACGGGCCGCTCCTTCGCCTGGATCAACACTTCGCTCGGCGGTCCGGACTCTGTTGCGCCGCTGCGCGCAGCGGCCATCGCAGAATACCGCCGACTCGAATCCGAACTGCCGGGGCTGAAGGTGCGCTGGACCGGTGCTCTGTCTTACGGCGATGGCTGGTTTCAAGCACCTTCTATACATAGCGCGCAGATTCTCGACCTTGAACCCAATCTCAAACATCCTCCAGAACGCGCGTTCCTTGCCGCCGAAGAAGGCGCGCTGGATGCCGTGCAGGCAACGCACGTCTTGATCGCCGGTGCCCAAGACCATGGCGCGACGGTTCTCACACAAACTCCGGTGGTTGGCTTCCAGATTTTCAACGGTCTGGTCACCGGCGTGATCACTGCAACAAGTGAGCTCGATGCCGACATTGTCGTGCTGGCAGCGGGAACCGCGACCCCGCAGTTGGCAGAACAGCTAAGCGTCAACTTGCCCATCGAAGCCTCACCCGCAATATTCATCCGCTACAAAACCCAGCCTCAGCGAGTGAACACGATCATCTCCAGCCCTCAAATGGAAATCAGGCAAGACGCCGACGATACGCTGCTGGCGGCGGAAGACTATATAGATGAGGCGCCGCAAAACAGCGCGCAAGCCATCGCGCTGAGAACAGCCAAAGCCATTCAGCACGAACTGCACGGGGTGATATCCATCGAGCCGGAACTGGCGTGCGTCGGCCTCAGACCAATGCCTGTCGATGGCATTCCGCTCATTGGCTATCTACCGAACATCAGTGGTGTATATCTTTGCGTGATGCATCCGGGCGTGACATTGGCGGCGGTCGTGGGGCGACTGGTGGCCGAGGAGATCGTCGATGGCCGCTTTGCGACTGCGTTGGCGCCCTGTCGGCCAGAACGATTCCGGTCACCGGCTTGAGTGATTCAGCCGTGATGACATGCGGCGGTGGCGACCGCGTTTTCATCTGAAGCACAGCATGCGTTCTGCCCTCTTCACGTGCCTACGCGCACTCAATCATAACGTCAGCGTCAAGCGCGGGCCCACTTCAAGCCATCCTGCGTTTAAAGATTTTTTGCCTGGTGTTTAACCGACACCCTGAGTTACGTACTGAAGGCTACAACGCCTTGCGCCGTTGCCTACGACTACGCCAGAATCCGCCGGCTTCTGCGCCTGGAGGGCTGTCGGTAACTTGGGTCGGTCACTGATTCGCAGTGATCGAATTTAGTAGCCGTGGTGTTTTTCAGATGTGAGGTAAATCATAACCTTGCCTATTTCTTCCTCTTTTGACGCTCGTATTGACATATCGATAAATCTCGATATTCTCGGCTCATGGAATTACTCGAAATATTCAAAGCCCTCTCCAACCCTACGCGCCTTGAAATCTTGAAAGGCCTGAAGGACCCCGTTAAGAACTTCCCTCCGCAGGATGAAGGAGACGTTCTCACGGTGGGGGTCTGCGTAAGTAGTATTCAGGAAGGCATCGGGCTGTCGCAGTCAACGGTGTCTGGTTATCTTGCAACGCTGCAACGAGTGGGCTTGGTCGAGGTCAAGCGCATCGGTCAATGGACTTACTACAAACGCAATGAAGCCACTATCAGTGCGCTTGCCGAGATCATAGGGACAGATCTCTAATTTTTTACCGCACAATATCGAGATATCTCGATATTCCTTTTTATCGATACAAGGATTCACAATGAAAGCATTGATGCTTAAATCATTTGGCGGCCCGGAATCGTTCGAACTCTGCGACGTGCCCAAGCCAGTGCCGGGTGCGGGACAAGTCCTGGTGCGGGTACACGCAACCTCCATCAACCCCTTGGATTATCAGGTTCGACGTGGCGACTATTCCGACCTGGTGCAACTGCCGGCCATTACCGGACACGACGTCTCGGGGGTTGTCGAAGAAGTCGGGCCGGGGGTGACATCCTTCGCTCCGGGAGACAATGTCTGGTACACCCCGCAGATATTTGAAGGGCCAGGCAGTTATGCCGAATACCACGTTGCGGCCGAAAGCATTATCGGGAAGAAGCCGCCATCGCTGAGCCATCTCGAAGCAGCAAGTCTGACCCTGGTTGGCGGTACGGTGTGGGAAGCACTGACCGGGCGTGCAGCGCTCAGAGTGGGAGAAAGCATCCTGATCCACGGCGGCGCGGGAGGCGTAGGTCATGTCGCGATCCAGGTGGCTAAGGCCATTGGAGCGCGGGTCTTCACGACCGTGCGCGAAGCGAACTCCGAGTTTGCACGAGGCATGGGGGCTGATGTGGTCATCGACTATGAAAAGGAGGATTACGTCGACGTCATCAATCGGGAAACGGATGGCCGCGGAGTTGATGTGGTGTTCGACACCATCGGCGGCAATACGTTGGCGCGAAGCCCCGACGTGCTCGCTCAACTCGGCCGCGTGGTCTCGATTGTGGACATTGCCCAGCCGCAGAACCTCGTTCAGGCCTGGGGCAAGAACGCGAGTTATCACTTCGTTTTCACCAGACAGAACCGGGGCAAACTTGATGAGCTGAGCGCATTGGTAGAGCGGGGTCAGCTACGGCCACACGTTGGCGCTGTCTATTCGCTCGCCGACATGGCGATCGCCCATGCCCGGTTGGAAAGCCCCAACAACGGCATTCAAGGAAAAATCGCGATTGCAGTCGAGCCATCGCTCATTTCGTAAGTGCTTACTTTTAACCGTTCGAGTTATATGAGAGGAACTCCATGATTTATGAAATCGCTCTGCTCCCCGTCCACAAAGAACGCATTGAAAATTTCAGAAGTGCATTTGCCGAGGTCGCTCCCCTGCTCACCCGTGCAAAGGGTTACGGCGGCCACTTGCTGGCGAAAGGGATTGAAAGCCCCGAGCGGTTCAACCTGATAGTGCGCTGGGCTTCACTTGAAGATCACACGCCGGGCTTCGAAGAGAGTGAAGACCATCGGATATTCATGATGGGCCTGGAGGAATATTTTTCGGAAGAACCGAGGGTCTACCACATTGAAGGGGCTGCTTTTTCTGCTGGCGAACAGGTAGTTGCCGATATCGTAGACTAGAGCGACTGACTGCTTTTAGCCAACTGGCTTCTGTCGTGAGCGCCTGCTATGGGTCGAGAGCGATCATTCTCCAGCGTCCGCTTTTGGCCGGAAGCGGCCCATCAACTTACTTGCTGCCTGTGATTGCTGCTTCTTGTCTGCCAGTATTTGGCATTCAAGCGTTTCACCCTTCATGGAAGTTGTGAATCGGTCACAAGGCTGAGAGGCTAGAGTGTCGTTTACCATAAGGACATACGGAAATGAGCAAGCAAAAAATTTTGGTTACTGGGGCTGCTGGCCATATCGGCAGAGCTTTTTGGATAGCGCGAGACGATAAATCAGATCTGCGCCTGGCCGATTTAGACGTATCAAAACTTCCTGACTCGGTCCAACGTTTCTCTCTCGACATCAGGGATCAAGCCAGTTGCCTTGAAGCCTGCGAAGGCATAGACACAGTGATTCATCTCGCTGCTGATCCGAACGCAGACGCTGAATTCACGTCTTCACTGCTGCCTGTAAATATTGTCGGCACCTACAACATGCTGTTTGCCGCAAAAACTCAAGGCTGCAAACGCTTCATATTTGCGAGCAGTGCGCAGGCGATTGAAGGTTATCCAAAGGATGTCCAGGTACATGAATGGATGGCCCCCAGACCCGGCAACCTTTACGGGGTCAGCAAGGCGTTTGGCGAGGCACTGGCTTCGATGTATGCCAACGATGGGCAAATAACAACAATCGCAGTCCGTATTGCAAACGTAGCCGAATTTCACCCTGGGGAAACCCACAGCCCTCGGGACGTAGCTGCATTTATCAGCTATCGGGATGTCGTCGCGTTGCTTGGGCGTTGCGTTGAGGCCGATCTGATCGGATTCCACATTGTCCATGGGGTTTCAGATAACCGCTACAAACGCCTTTCGATTGATAAGACCAGAAAAGCCATTGGGTACGCGCCCCTCGACGACGCTTTTGAGATTCTGGAAGGACAGGCTCCAGCTGATTGATTGCCGGTGCCTTTCAGTTTACCGGAGCACAAGCGATGTAGCTTTGCTGAATTAACGGTGGGTGTCTTTATGCAAGATTAAAAATCGATTAGACAGACTGATTTCGAGCAAGAAAACAGTCCCCACCGTGATTTCAGTTCACAACTATTTTTCTTCAGCAAAGATTTCAACAAGCCTGGCAACCGATGCTCCGCCCGAAAAACCCACGTTGCCGACGGGAATGGTTCCTCCCGTCGCTTCAATGATTTTCCCTACCCAGACAGGCTCGAAGCCACCGCACAGTTCTATGAACTGAACGCCATCCTTGACCAAATCTACGGCAACTTGAACAGCGTCGTGTTGCTCGGGTACAGCGACGATCGTATTACGCCGGCCCGCGCGGTCGATGACGAATCGATCGGTTTCGGGGTTGGTTTCCGGTGCTTCAAAAATAAATGCCCAACTGACCATCTAACTAATCTCCATGCTGAGTAAGTCACAGAGAAACCGCCAGGCGGGTGACCACTTGGCTGAAGTTGTTTTTTTCTCTGCGGTGGTTACACTCTAAAACCTCAAGAATGCTTGAGGTCAATAGCCATGCAGGAAAGAATTACTGACCATCAAAACCTGAGTGTGGGCCAGGTCGCAAAACGAAGCGGTCTCTCTGTCTCCACGCTTCATTTTTATGAGTCGAAAGGCTTGTTGGCGTCTCAGCGCACAGCCGGCAATCATCGGGTTTATGCGCGTGGCACGCTTCGCCGGATCGCGATCATTCGAATCGCGCAAGCCAGCGGGATTTCGCTGGCGGAAATCAAGACTGCCCTTGAACCCATCCCCCATGACCGGAAGGCTTCAGCCAAGGAATGGGAGACGGTGTCGAAAGACTGGGCATCCTCCCTGAAGCGCCGCATCGAACAACTGACAAAGCTGTCGACCAGTCTGGAGGGCTGCATTGGCTGCGGTTGTCTGACCATGGGTGAATGCCCGCTACTCAATCCACAGGATTCGCTGGGCGAAAAGAATTCGGGTGCCGTGATATTTGATCAGGAACTTGAGAAAAGGCTGAATACGTAATCAGCCCTTTGAGTTCCCAGAGTGAAAAGCGAAGAAGTCAGACCGGGCCAAACCTCATAACTCAATGAATGAAAGGGGGATTCAAGTGTGAGGCGCCGCTTCTGGCGTGGCGACCGAGTTTTCAACTAAAGCGCGGTGGATGGCTGGCAATGCGTTCTGGCCTCCCATTCTTCACGTGCCTGTACGCACTCAATCACAACGTCAGCGTCATGCGCGGGCCGACTTCCCACCATCCTGCGTTTAACGGTTTTTGCCTGGCGTTTAACAGACACCCCGCGTTACGCCCTGAAGGCTACAACGCCTTGCGCCGTTGCCTACGACTACGCCAGAATCCGCCGGCTTGTGCGCCTGGAGAGCCATCGGTAACTTGGGTCGGTCACTGATTCTCAGTGATCGGGTTTAGTAGCCCGTGGTAAATGAAAGCGCATGCGCGTCCGTCAGACAGGTATTTCCTACCTGCACTTGATGGCGGCTGTGTGTAGGGCGCCCTCGGGCGCGCCGGCTTTCTTCTTTTCCCCGGTCTACTAACCTGCGCACAGCTGCCACCCCCTGTTTAGTAGCTCGGAGTGGCCGCCAACAAACAGGAAAAAGAAGAACATGGTCAAAGTAACGCCAAACCCGCCAGACATCGATCCGGCCTCCCCCTACGAATCTCTCGATTCAAAGAAACTCCACGAAGCCGCCGAACGCGCCCTCGACCACTACCTCAGCCCTTCCGCCGCGATCATGGCAACCCCTTACCAAACCAACAGCATGTTTCTCGTCAATCCCGACACCGACACCGAATCCCTTCTCGCCAACGCCTGCGAATCACTCGCCTCGGCGACGGTGATGCTCGGGGATGTGGCTGCACTGGTGGCAGGACCGATGCGCAAAACGCTGTTGGGGATTGCGCAGGTGGTGATGCTTGGGGAGTTAGCGGTGAATCGGGCGCTAGATAGGGTTGAGTTGGTGAAGTAGGTGACTGGTCCGTGGCGGGACATTTTCGTCACGGACGTTTACGAACGGCGGATTTCGGCCAGAAGCGGACGTTCGCACCCGACCGCTGACGGCCAGAAGCAGCCTCCCAGAAAGCTAACGCTGAGTGGTCACTCGTCAAACAAGGTCCAGCCATGGCAAATGCCGGCAAAGTCTTTTGCCGTAAAAAATAATGTCAGTTCCTTTGGGTCAAATTCTTTGTAAAGCCAATGCCCAGAAATCGGTCCTCTCCTTATCACGTATTCCAAGCGGTATTTTTGAACAGGTCCAAAACTGAAGGAGCGTGAATTCAACTCAAACCTGTCACCTCTGTTGAGCGCCCATAGCTTTTCAACAAGGCAATCATCAAGCACCACCTCTCCGGCTACCTCAACGAGATACTTTGAATGAAGTTTCTGTTGAAGCCTAACGCTTCTGGCCATACATCAACCTACCTATGAGCAGTCCGAGCATCGGCGCAATAATACTGGAACATGATGATGACCGCTTTGGGTTGAAAAAAGTTAGCCTTGGACGTCCGCTTTAGACCTGAAGCAGCCCCACCCTACCGCCCGGAAAACAGCGCCAACCGACAAGCCAAGCCAAAAAACACCGCCCCCAACACCTGATTCAACCGCCGCGCGATCCGCGCATTACTCGCCAGCTTGTTCCCAACCTTGCTGGCCAAAACAATCACCGCCCCATTCACCAGCAATCCGATCACATTCAGGATTGTCGCAAACACCAACATCTGCAGCACCAGCGAGCCTTTCCCCGGATCAATGAACTGCGGAAACAACGCCAGCACAAACAGCGCCATTTTCGGATTGAGCAGATTGGTCACCAATCCTTGGCGGAAGATACGCAGCAACGGGGTGGCTGGCAGGGTTTCGGTTGTGGCCAAGGGTGATACGTCGCTGGTGAAGGCTTTCCACGCCAGGAATGCCAGGTACGCGGCGCCGGCGAAGCGGATGATGTCGTAGGCGGCGGGCACGGTGGCGACCAGTTGCGACAACCCGAGGGCGGCTGCCAGTGCGTGGCAGTAGGTGCCGGCCTGAATGCCGGCGAGGGAGACGAAGCCCGATGCGCGGCCCTGGCTCAGGCTTCGGGAGGCGATCAGCAGCATGTCCGGGCCGGGGGTCAGGGCCAGCGCGAAGCAGGCGCCGGCGAACAGGAGTGCTACGGAAAGATCGATCATGGGGGGCCTCGGCGTTTTTATTGTCTGGGTCGCCTTGCGGGCGAGTCGAGGCAGTTTACCGAACGGTAAATCCCGTGGGGAGGCTCATTCGGAAAGTGTGATGTCGCGGCCTTTTCGATAGCGAATCGACTACCCTTCGCCACTGAAGCCTCACGCTCGAATGACTACTAAAGGGCATAACCATGTCGATCTACGCAATGACCCTCCCTCGTTTCACCCAAATGCTGCGCTCCCTGACAGCGATCCTGTCCAAAGGCGAGGCCTGCGCCGTTGAGCGCGGCTATGACCCGCAGGTTCTGCTCGAAGCACGTCTGGCGCCGGACATGCACAATCTCGCCACGCAGGTTCAATACACCTGCACCCAGGCACAGGACACCGTGCAACGGCTGACGCAACAACCGCTGACCAAGCTCACACCGCCCGCAAACATGGCAGCGGCGAAGGCGTTGATCGAAAGAACACTGGAGATGCTGGCGGCTGCGGATCCGGCGCAGATTGACGCAAGCGCTGAGCGACAGATCTCAATCGAGTTGCCCAACGGCATCGCCTTCGACATGAGCGGCAGCGAATTCGCCGTGGACTGGGCAATGCCACAGTTCTACTTCCACCTGATCACGGCGTACAACATCCTGCGCCACAATGGCGTGCCGCTGGGCAAGGCGGATTATGTGCAGCACATGTTTGCTTATCTGCGGAAGTGATTGCAGGTCAGGCTTCGGGGTCAATCAGGGTTGACCCGGAGCTCTTGCAGAAGAAATTCCAGTGACTCCACCGCACCGTGATGACTCTGCGCCGAGCGCTGCGTATCCCATGACATCGCATCGTCCACACAGAAATCACCCACACATTCCACGTTCAGATCCTCATCGAGCAGTCCGAGCGGAATCCACACGTAAGGCGATTCGCGAAGTGGATTCGGCACGGTCGAACCGCATTGTGCGCAGAAGTCGTTCCTGTAGCCGCTGGGTTTGACCCAAATGCTGATCGCGTCCTGCCCTGCCTCCCAGCAAAAATCCCGAGCGTTGACCAGCGTGGCGAGGTTGAACCCGACACCGGTTTGCTTACGGCACAGAGAGCAATGGCAGCGATAGAAAAAGCGCGGTTCCACGGTAAGGGAAAAGCGTACTGCGGCGCAAAGACACTGCCCTGTTGTCATGGGAATCTCCTTGGAAAAACAATTGATCAGACGCTGGCATCAGGTTTAGAAACAAGCGCGCCGGCAGAACCTCCGGTTACTCACAGAATGTATTGCGCCACGCGTTGACAGCGATTTGAATGGAACAGTCTATCGATATGGCGATTCTTCCCTTTGCGCTCATAGCCTAACTCAGCTTTTCGACCAAAACCGTGTTCGCCTCAATAGTCATATCGCCAAAGTCGCCCTCTAGAGATAGAACGTTTTCAACAAAGCTGACCCCTTCCAGCTCTCCGAGAACGCGAGAATTTTGAATGTGCAGAGCACCGAGTCTGATGGTCAACTCGGCGCCATCGACATTCCACGCCGTCAGTTTGCATCGACAGCCGTCATTCAGGCTGACGACCATTTCGAAACAGCGATGCGCCTGATCCAACGTGAACGATAAAACGTCGCTACTTTCGAGCGTTTGTACATCCATACTGAGTTTCTTATGTTCAAAAGCGCATTCTAACTCTCTGCTAGCGCCCGGCCATGACTCAGATAAAAAAAGAACCGAGGACGCCCCCCCCCGCGCATTCCAGGCAGCCTGGAACGCTTACGACATGGCGGCTTGGCGCATCCGAGCACTGGAGAATGTGACCCTGACCAATCCGCGCACAGGTGAAGCCATCCTGCGCAACCAGCCGTATTCCTTATATGTGCACCGCAAAAAATTTTCCGCTCTGCTCTGCATCCGTTTCACTCCCTGCTCCGTACATTCAACACCCTCATTCGAAGGGTCGAAGAATCAAGGAGACGCACCATGCACATGCTCATCAAACGCCTTGCTGTCGCTTGCTTCACCCTGCTCTGCCTCGGCGCCGGATCCAGCTTTGCCGCCGATACCGTGATGGTTGGCGGCGCGGCCATGTATCCGACCAAGACCATCGTCGAAAACGCAGTCAACTCCAAGGATCACACGACACTGGTCGCTGCGGTCAAGGCCGCCGGGCTGGTGGATACGCTCAACAGCAAGGGACCGTTCACCGTCTTCGCCCCCACCAACGAAGCCTTCGCAAAACTGCCCGCCGGCACAGTCGATACATTGGTCAAGCCTGAACACAAGGCGGATCTGACCAAGATCCTGACTTACCACGTCGTCGCCGGCACTCACACGGCCAAACAGCTGATGGACGACGCCAAAATGCACGGCGGCAAAGTGATGCTGAAAACCGTCCAGGGCGAATCGCTGACCGTGATGCTGCACGACGGCAAGCTATGGGTGCAGGACGCCAAGGGCGGCAAAGCTGCCGTTACCATCGCTGACGTCATGCAATCCAATGGCGTGATTCACGTGGTCGATACGGTGCTGATGCCGAATTGACTGGCTGACTTGGCGGGTACTCATCAAAGAGTCCCGCCAAAGTCACGATTGAAAGAACTACCGACTCACGCCGAACGTTTTTCCACCCAGCGCCGATATTGCCGGGTGCGAAACGCCATGGCGATCTGCTGCAAAATCAGCGCCCGCAACGGTGACACGCTCGGATCAGGCTTTTGCGCCCGACTCAGTTTACCCAGCTGAAACTTCACCACCGCCATGTTCGCCAGCGCGGCGATGGCCTTGTTTTTCCAGGTGATCGGCGGCAATTGCGGGGCGTTGTCCTTACCCTGCTGCCAGTCGCGCGGCAGGTGCGGATCGATAGCCAACGCGGTACCGATGCCGACCATGTCCACCCCACTCTGCACGACGCTTTCGGCAACCGGACGACGGCGGATGCCGCCGGTGACCATCACCGGCATTTTCGCAACGGTCTGAATATCCCGAGCAAATTCGACGAAATAGGCCTCGCGAGCCAACGTGCGACCATCGCGCGCCTCACCCTGCATGGCCGGGACTTCGTAGCTGCCGCCGGACAGTTCCACCAGATCCACGCCCAGACCGTTGAGCAGTTCAACGACCTTTTTCGCATCGTCAGCGGTGAATCCGCCGCGCTGGAAATCGGCGGAATTAAGTTTCACCGCTACGGCAAACTCTGCAGAAACCACCGCCCTGACTGCCTTGACGACCTCGACCAACAACCGCGCGCGGTTCTCCAGTGAGCCACCCCACTCGTCCGTCCTTTGATTGGTCAGTGGCGAGAGAAACTGGCTCAACAGATAGCCGTGGGCGGCGTGGATTTCCACGCCAGTGAAGCCGGCCTGTTCACCCAGGCGTGCGGTGCGCGCAAAGCGCTGGATGACGTCCTTGATCACACTGGCGGTCATGGCGTGGGGCGTGGCGAAACGCTTGGACAGTTTGCCCAACTCCAGCGCCACGGCGGATGGAGCCCAGGTTTTCTGCCCGAGGTTGGACTGCATCTGGCGCCCCGGATGATTTATCTGCAACCAGAACTGCGCACCGGCAGAACGGCCAATCCGCGCCCAGCGCTTGAACTTGTCCAGTTGCTGATCATCCTGCAACACCACGCCCCCCGGGCCGGTCATGGCGCGGTCGTCGACCATCACGTTGCCGGTGATGATCAGCCCGGCACCACCGTCGGCCCACGCTTGATACAGACGCATCAGTTCGGCGGAGGGCGCCTGGTCGGCGTCCGCCATGTTTTCTTCCATGGCGGCTTTGGCGATGCGGTTCTTGATGGTCGAACCGTTGGGTAAGGTCAGGGGGTCGAACACATTCATGGGGTAGTCCTCAACTGGAGATGAGGCCACCATAAGATTGAAGTCAACTTTAAGGTCAATAGCCTTTTTTAGCTGATTCGCGCTTCAAAGCGCTACATCGCGACGCTCTGCTGCGCTCACCAGACCTTGTTCGCGCAGACGATTTATCAGCATTTGCGCATTGTCCGCACACGCCACGCCCATGGGTTTGTCTTCAATGCCCTGGATGACGAGCTGAAGTTGCGCTTTGTTCTGCGCCAGGCGCTGCTGCAGCACTTCGATTTCATCGACCTTTTGCTTCAAGCCACTGAGCAACTGGTCGTGCTGCCAACCGCTGGCATTCATCGGCATCAACTGACGGATTTCCTCCAGGGAGAAACCCGCCGCCTGCGCACCAGTGATGATCTGCAATACCCATTGGGTGTCGGGAGCGTAATCGCGATAGCCGTTGGCTTTGCGCGCGACCGAAGTGATCAACCCGCTCGCCTCGTAAAAACGGATACGCGACGGCGCCAGCCCGCTGATTTTCGCCAGTTCACCGATTCTCATGTCCGACTCCGCAAGAACGTTAACCTTGAAGCTGACTTTAAACCTGAAGGGGTGTAAAAGCCAACACGGCAGATCAAGCCAACAGCTCAGTCATCCACTGCACCTGTCGCGCAACCTCTTCCAGCTTCTCCTCGGGCACAGCCTGGCGCGCCTGTTTGAAGCTGTTCAGGGTTTTCTGTTTCTGCCTTAACGAGCGCTGCCATTTGGCGAGGAATGCCGGGCTGCGCGCCTGCATCTGCAACGGGCCGAAGTACAACTGTTCGGCGCTATAGCTCAGCGGTCCGCAGCGCTCGGCGACGATGATTTCGTAAAAGAAGCGGTTTTCCTGCAGCACTTCCTCGTCGAGGATGCGGTAGCCGTTGTCCATCAGCCATTGGCGCAGAGGTTGTTCGCCGCCGTTGGGTTGCAGGATCAGCCGTTCGTGCCCGCTCATGCGCGCCTTGCCGCTGTCGAGGATGTCGCGAATCGTCTCGCCGCCCATACCGCAGAGGCTGATCGCGGTAATCCCGTCGGACGGCTCGATCGCCGCCAGACCGCTGGCCAGACGCACGCTGATGTGCTGCTGAAGATCGTTGTCGCGCACCGTGCGCACCGCGGCATGGAACGGCGTCAACGCCACTTCACCGGCCACCGCCGCAACGATGGCGCCACGGCGCATCAGGGCCACCGGCAGATAGCCGTGATCCGAGCCGATATCCGCCAACCGCGCGCCGTCCGGTACATGCGCCGCCACCCGCTCCAGACGCATGGACAATGTGTGTTCGTTCAACTGCCGCCCTCTTCCCCAGCCATCGCCGGCGCTGCTGGCCGGACAAGGGGCGCGACTGTAGCGGGCAATGCTGGGTATTTCAAATGCGGGCAAGCGCGGTCTTGTTCGGATTCGGCCTGTTATAGCACGGGCAAGACATCCGCTATCTTCTTTGCAACCGGTCTACTAACCTGCGCGCAGCCGTACCTCAAAACAACAAACGCATTCATGGAAGACATCAACCTTGAAAACAGCTCTCGGCGCCCTGCTTCTGATTGGCCTCTCCACCAGCGCACTCGCGGATTCCCACCCCATCGGCTTCCACAGCACAACCCTGCCAGACCCGCAGCGGCCGCTGGAAATGGTTGTCTGGTACCCGGCGACAACCCATGCAACCGCACAAGTGATCGACGACAGTCCGGTGTTCGTCAGTGCCTCTGCCGTGCGCGATGCGCCGCCGACTGCCGGCGAGCACCCGCTGGTGGTGCTTTCCCATGGTTATCGGGGCAACTGGAGCAACCAGATGTGGCTGGCCAGTGCCTTGGCGGATCAAGGTTACATCGTCGCGGCGGTCAACCATCCCGGCAGCACCACCCATGATCGCAGTCCGCAAGCAGCGGCGCAGTTGTGGCAGCGGCCAGTTGATCTGCGGCGGGTCATCGAAGCCGTTGTGGCGCAGCCGGGAAAATTTGGCGCAGTGGCGCCGCAGCGGATTGCCGTCGTCGGTCATTCGCTCGGTGGCTGGACGGCTCTGGAAATCGCCGGCGCACGCTTCGACCCCGAGCGCTTTGCCGAGGACTGCAAAGCCCATGCGCAGCTCGCCAGTTGCAGCGTCTACCGGCAGATGAATCCCGCCAGCACCGCGCAAGGCAAAGCCGACCTGGCGGCCGACCGGCGCTACAAACCGGTCAGCGCCATCGTTTCGCTGGACCTGGGCCTGTCACGCGGCTTGACCGACGCAAGCCTCGCGGCGCTCCCCGTACCGGCACTGGTGATTGCCGCCGGCGCACCTTCCGAAGATCTTCCGGCGCAACTGGAGTCCGCCGATCTGGCCAAGCGCCTGCCAGCGGCTACCACGCGTTATGTCGAGATCAACGACGCCACCCACTTCAGCTTCACGTCGATCTGCAAACCGGGCGCGATCGAGATGCTCGAGGAAGACGCACCGGGCGATGGCGTCATTTGCCAGGAACGCGACAATGCGCGACCGCGTGAAGTGATCCAGAAGCAGGTGGTGGCGCTGATCAGCGACTTTCTGGCGACGTCGAAGCCATGATCCGGTCAGCCGTTTGATCCTGCATCGCTGCAAGCGACTCGCCAAATCGCTCCGAGCCGGTTTTAATGCGCGCTTGATGGGCATATGCCCGGCTCCCCTTCACCGAGTAGAAACATGAACCGCCAAAAGAAACTGCAGCAGTTGTTCAAGGAAAAGGCCAAAAAAGCCAGCGCCAAACTCGCGCCGAAAAAGCCCAAGTACATCAGCAAGGCTGACCGCGCGAAAATGGCTGCTGAAGCGGCGGCAGAACCGGTTGAGACCGGCGAAAACGCTTTATAAAAACGCTGAAATATTGCTCATTGCCCGCGTGACGTAGAGTTCTTTCTCGCCAACCGGTGCCACATAGTGAAGCGCGCTGCGTGCGGCCTCCACACCAGCAAGACGGGCAATGAACCAGGCCGCCAGGTACTGCGAAGATAAGCACCCGCCTGCGGTGGCGACATTGCCATTGGCCACGAACGGCTGGTTGAGCACGGCAACGCCAGCCTCTTCCACCCAGGGTTTGCTGATCAGATCCGTACAGGCCGGTACCTCGCTCAGCAGGCCGAGCTTCGCCAGAATCAACGTGCCGGAACACTGGGCACCCAACAATTGGCGAGCCGGATCAAGCTGCAGACGCGACATCAATTCGGCATTCGCCACCACGTCCCGGGTCATCCGCCCGCTTCCCACCAACACCGCGTCCGCGTCGCTTGCCTCCTCCAGTGACGCCTGTGCCTCAATCACCAGGCCATTCATCGAGCGCACCTTGTCCGTGGGACTGGCGACAGACACGCGCCAACCGGGGTGTTGGACCCGGTTGAGAATGCTGAACGCGATCAGCGAATCCAGCTCGTTGAAACCTTCAAAGGTCAGGATGGCGATGTGCATGATGAGCCTCGAGCTTGATGGACGATGCTGCATCGTAAGAGCAGAGAATCACGACAATCAAAAAAGAGAATCACGACAATCAAAAAATTGTCATGGCTACATTTTCAGCTGTAGCCGAGGGGCGCTGTAGCTTTCAGCCAATGCCTGTAGGACAGTTACCTGCATCGAATAATGAAAAGGCCAACCCTCCATGAAGCCGCTGGATCTGACGCGTTTCGACCTCAATCTTCTGGTGGTGCTTGAGGCGCTTTGGGCGGAAAGGCACGTCGGTCGTGCGGCGCAGGTGCCGACGCTGATCCTGAAGCCCGAGGAAGACAAGCTGATCGGCAAAGAGGCTGCAGCGATTCTGCTGAAGGGCATAAAGGCAGCGCAGGAAGTCGTCATGCCGAGAACCGGGCATATGTTCAGGTTTTCGCATCCGGCGGCGTATTCGCTGGAGGTCAGGAAGTTTCTGCAGCGGGTCGAGCTTTGAGTGTATTTGGGGCCGTCAGATGCTGCGGGCCATATCGATCCGAATTGCCGTTTATTGTTGCAGCCACTAGCCTCACCAAGCCAAAAGCACAAATCAGAGACCAGCATGACCGTACGCCCCGCCACGGATAGTGACCAGGTAATCCTCCAAAGCAAGGGCATCGGCTCGCGCATTCTAAAGAAGCTCCAGCTGCAAGCCGCTGCCCGCCAGGTGCCCTTGCAATTGGGCGCTTTTCGCACGAATACTTTGGCGCAGAAGCTCTATGAGAAATCGGGCATCTGACAACAGCAGCCGTGATCCGAATCCATCCGTGAAAAAGATCTTCCCTGATTCAACCTATAAGGACATTCAATGCCACGCGCTCTGCAATTCGAACAAGTCGATGTATTCGCCAATCAACCCTACGAAGGCAATGCACTGGCAGTGGTGGTGAATGCCGATGAGCTGACAACCGAGCAGATGCAAGCGTTTGCCCGCTGGACGCAACTCAGTGAGACTACTTTTCTGCTGAAGCCCGAAACGCCGGGAGCGCATTACCGCGTACGCATTTTTACACCGCTGCGAGAACTGCCCTTCGCTGGCCACCCCACCCTGGGCAGCTGCAAAGTGTGGCTGGCCCACAACGACAACCCTGAGCATGTCGAGATTATTCAGGAGTGCTCGGCAGGTTTGATTCGGGTACGCAAGCAAGGCCCGCAACTGGCTTTCTCCGCGCCACCGCTGGTGCGCAGCGGACCGCTGGAGGCAGTGACATTACGCCTGATCGAACAAGGGCTTGGCCTCGCCGCCGGGCAGATCCGCGCGAGCCAATGGGTAGACAACGGCCCGGGTTGGGCGGGCGTGTTGCTGGCGAGTCGCGAAGAAGTACTGGCGATCAAGCCTGATTACGCGGCGCTGCAGGGGCTGAATGTCGGCGTTATGGCGCCGTGGGCAGGGGCAGAAGCTGAAACGGACGTGGAAGTCAGAGCCTTCATCGGCGAGGAATGCACCGAAGACGCCGTCACCGGTAGCCTCAATGCGAGCCTGGGTCAGTGGCTGATCGGCGCAGGCATCCTCAGCGAGCGCTACACCGTCAGCCAGGGCACCACCCTGGGCCGCCGCGGCCGACTGCACATCGAAAGCGTTGACGGCACCGTCTGGGTGGGCGGAGCCGTTCAGCACTGTATTTCCGGCCGGGTGGTTTTTTGATGAAGCATGGAATCCGGGGCGATTAATCCCGCGATAAACACAACCCCGCGCCGGAGTCCAAGGCGCTCAAATGTGCAGCCAGGCCAGCGATCCCAGCATGACGCCGACACCGGCGGCGCCAAACGAGACGCGCCGCAGCCATTCCTTGCGCGTCAGCAAGGTAATGGCTGCCAGTGAAATGGCGATTTGAATCGCCGTCATGGCCTGGGCCCAGCGGTGATGCTGGTGCAGCACCTGCTCAGATTTTTCCTCCCACTCGCGCGCCTGTTGCTCAAGCACTTCGGCCTTCTTGCGCGCCTCCTCTTTCTGCTCCCCGTAGCGTCGCGCCTCGGCAGCATAGTGGGCAGAATCCAGCCCCGGCAGATGGCTGGCCAGATCCGACAGGTTCTGCCGACTGGACTTGGCCTGGTAGTAGTTCCATTCGTTGGCGGCTTCGGTCTTCTGGATAGCGGCGTTGTTTTTGTCCATGGCCGCTTCACTTTCCGTCGAACCGGCCTGATAACTCATCAGGGCGCCGACGGTCGCCATGATCGCCGTCATCACCGCAATCTTGCTGGCAAAGCGATCGCCCAGTGCATGGGCATGATGGGTGGTGTGCTCGATATGTTGCTCGTGGGGGCTGGGGACTTCGAACTCTTCAGGCATGGCTGTCGAACTTGGATGGGTAATTGGAGATGGGCGGCATTATGAGGACAACCACAGCGAAACACGCAAGCCACTCTGCGAGCCCACCCTGCTCACCTGAAATTTTCCGCCGTGCCCGGTTCGATCACCTAACCTCATAGATTGTGTGATCAACGAGAACCGGCCCCTCTCATGCGCAACACATTGAAGTCATTGTTTTTTGTCGCGCTGACCGTGCTTGTTCCAAGCGGTTCGGCGCTGTGGGCGGCGGATTTACCGGCGCCCACAGCGACCACTGCGGCACCGCTGGTGGAAGTCTCACAAAGTGATCTGCAAGCCCTGCAAATGCGCCTCGACGGGCTGAAGCAGCAGATTTCCGCCGCCAACAACTACAACCAGCTCGAAGGCCCGCAAGACCGGGTACAGACGTTCATTCTGGACATCGATCGGTTATCGGCGGCGTTGTTGCCGCAGCAAGCTCAATTGACGGTGCAACTGGGGGTGCTCGGCGCAGCGCCGGATACGCAGATCGCCGCCGAACAAGCGGAAATCGCCGCACAACGGGCGATGCTCAGCGAACAGAAAAACAAGGTCGACGCCACGCTCAAAAGCCTTGCCGCGCTCAAACAAAGCGCGGCTGATCTGATCACGCAAATCGCCGGCATCCGCCGCACGCTGCTTGAAAGCGAATTGACCCTGCGCACCGACAGCGTCCTGAGCCCTGACTTCTGGTCGCCATTGGTGTCGCCAGAGCCGGATGACCGCCAGCGCCTGAATTTTTTCATCAATCAGGTGAACCTCACCTGGGCCACGGTCTGGGCGCCCGGCCAGCGGTTTTTCACCTGTGTGCTGGTGCTGCTGGCGCTGGCTTTCTGGACGCTCGGCCGGCGACTCGCCGAGCGCGGCCTGACCTGGGTTTGCATCCACCGCATGCCGGAGGGGCGCCTGCGCCGCAGCGCGCTGGCGTTCGCCTCGGCGCTGGCGACCCTTGGCACCACGGCCATCGCCCTGCACCTGCTGTTCTACGCCTGCACCCGCCACGAACCGCTGACGCCGGTGTTACAGACTTTTTCCGAGGAATTCGAAAAAGCCGTTTACGCCTGCGTCCTGATCACCGCGTTGAGCCGCGCACTGCTGTCGACCAAACATCCCTCATGGCGGCTGCCGGCGATTGCCGACTCGGTGGCGCTGGCCCTGAGACCCTATCCAAGGATTCTCGCGACCATCCTGCTGGTGCTGGTGACGCTGGTGCAGGTCAGCAATGCCACCGGCATGACCAGCCAGATCGTGACAGCCCTGCGCGGGGTGGTCGCAATCATGGTGATCGCGATTCTGGTGCCAATGCTCTTGCGCATCGGCAAAGTACGCAAGGCGTTGCTCACCACCAATGACCCTACCGCCGGCAACACGTTTGCCGGGGTGATCTACACCATTGCCGCAGTGTCCATTTGCTTGTCGGCGCTGGCCTTGCTCACCGGCTACGTGTCGCTGGCCCGATTCATCACCTTTGAACTGGTGTGGGGCTATATCGTGTTGTCCGGGTTTTATCTGCTGATCCAGGTGGTCAAGGACGCCTGCGAATACCTGTTCTCGCCGCGCTACTCGGCCGGCAAGACCATCAAACAGACCCTGGGCATGGGTGACCGGCGGCTGGAGCAGATTTCGATTGTGCTGTCCGGTGCCAGCCGCGCCGGGCTGCTGTTGCTGGCGGTGATTACCCTCTTCGTCGGCGGCATCGGCACCACGTTCGGGCAGTTGACCAGCAATGTCCTCGGCATCCTTGGCGGCGCCGGGTTGCGCAAGCTGAACATCGTCCCCGCGCATTTGATCAATGCCGTGCTGGCACTGCTGATCGGCATCTACCTGATCCGCGCCCTGCGCCGCTGGCTCGACAACGAGTTCCTGCCCAAGACCGACATGGACCCGGGCATGTGCGCGTCGCTGAGTACGCTGTTTTCCAACATCGGTTATGCCACGGTCATCCTCCTGACGCTGTCGTCGCTGGGCGTGCGCTGGACCAATCTGGCGTGGATCGTCAGTGCGCTGTCGGTGGGGATCGGCTTCGGCCTGCAGGAGATCGTCAAGAACTTCGTCTCCGGGCTGATCCTGCTCACCGAGCGCCCGGTGAAGGTCGGCGACCTGATCAGCATCAGCGGCGTCGAGGGCGATATCCGCCGAATCAACGTGCGCGCCACGGAAATCCAGCTCAGCGACCGCTCCATCGTCATCGTGCCCAACTCACAGCTGATCTCGCAGAACCTGCGCAACGTCACCCTCGGCGGCAGCGCCCAAGGGGTGGCGAGCCTGGAGCTGATGTTCCCGCTGGACATCGACCCCGAACAGGTCAAGGAACTGCTGCTGAACACCTACCGCGAAAACGAAAACATCCTCGACAAACCAGCGTCGTACGTACGCTTCAGCAAACTCTCGCCGGATGGCATCACCTTGACGGTGACCGGCTACGTCGGCAGCCCGCGGATTGTCGGCGGGACCAAGAGTGATCTGCTGTTCGAGATTCTCAAGCGGCTGAGCGCCGAGGGCATCGCGCTGGCCAAACCGCCAGCGACGTAATTCTCCTTGCAAGAGTTGCGGCACGCTGCGATCTGTCGATCTTGAAATCCAGACATCAAAAGATCACAGCCTCGTTGCAATCGACTGAGCCTGCAGGCTTTTGTGCCGCGTATGGATTCTGGCAAGGTATGAATTTATTTATGCCAGTACGCGAAATCGCCAATTTCACTTATGCGTCACCAATCCCTAGCCTCTCGCCAAATTCCTTCTTGAGCGAGGCTCCCATGCCCTTTGTCATCTACATCTTTACCCTCAGCGCCTTTGCCTTGGGTCTGGCGGAATTCGTTCCGATCGGCCTCACCGACGTCATGGCTCGCAGTCTCGGCGTCGACGTCGAGGCGACCGGGGCAACCATCACTGCGTATGCCTTGGGCGCCACTTTCTCAGCACCGGTCTTCAGTGCATTGACCGCAAGTTGGTCGCGCAAGAACGTAATGCTGGTGACCGCTCTGGTATTCAGCGTCGGCAGTCTCGCCGCGGCGTTTGCAACCTCGCTGACCTTGATGCTGGTAGCGCGATTCATCGCCGGCATGGGACATGGCCTGTTCCTGGCGGTGGCTTCAAGCACCGCGGCGCGTCTGGCCGGGCCGGGTCGCGCAGGGAGCGCAGTGGCAGTGGTGTTTGGCGGGTTTACCCTGGCGATGGCGATTGGCGTGCCTGTCAGCACCTATCTGGGTGGCGTAATGTCGTGGCGCCTGGTGCTGGCGGCGATTGCCGTGTTCGGAGCGATAGGTTTCTTCGGCTTGCTGTTCGGCATGCGCGATCCGCTACCGACTGCTTCCGACGGCAGCTCGGCGTTGCACAGCCTTAAAGCGCTGCTCAACGGCAAGTTGCTGGCCGGCGCCTTGGTCACTGTGCTCGGCTACGCCGGTTCGTTCGTCGCCTACACCTACATCGCGCCAATGCTGACTGAAGTCACTCATACCACGGCCGCCACTGTCGGCGTGTTCATGCTGTTGTACGGCGCGATGGCAGCCATCGGCAATGTACTGGGCGGCAAACTGACCGATGCTTGGGGAGTGGATCGCGCCAGCGCCGCGTTGATTGCCGGGATCGTAGGGGCGACAGCGGGCATGTGGGGCTTTTCCGGTTCGCCGTGGATGATGGGCTTGCTCGTCGGCTTGTTGGGGATGTTCAGCTTTGCTGCAGTGCCGGCCTTGCAGGCCCGGCTTCTGGGAATCGCCGAACGACATGCGCCGCACGCACATGGCGTTGCGGCCGGGCTGAACATTGCCGGGTTCAACTCGGGGATCGCGCTGGGTTCGGTGCTAGGTGGCGTGACGATCAGCCAGGTGGGCCTCAGTCATGTCGGGCTGACAGGTGCGGCAGTCTCGGCGCTGGGGCTGCTGCTGGTGTTAAGTCAAATGTTCGCTACGCCGCGCTATCGCACGGCTGATAATCTGTAAGCCAACCTACATTTTCACGGGCGCCAAAGCACCATGAGCCACCTCACCCACCTGCGCACATTCCTCGAAGCGTACCGCACCAAGTCGTTCTCCAGGGCGGCGGACCATTTGGGCATCACCCAACCGGCGGCGTCGATGCATGTGCAGGCGCTGGAGGCGCTGGTCGGCAAACCGCTGTTTCAGCGCTTGCCTCGGGGGGTGGAACCCACCGAAGCGGCGGATGAACTGGCGCGTTCGGTGGCACCGTTTCTCGATGGGCTGGAAAACAAGATCGCGTCGCTGCGTCCGGGCCTGATCAAGGGCGGCACAGTGCATCTGGTCGGCCCCTCCGACTTCCTCCATGCGCTAGTCGCCGCTCGCCTGGCACCGCTGATGGACGAAGGCTTCACCCTGCGTTTTCACACCGGTGCCAAAAAGCGCATTTACGAGATGCTCGAAGCGAAGCAGACCGACTTCGCGATCACGGCCTCCATGCCCAACGAACAATCCCACGGTTACGCCCATTTGCTCACCGAACGCCTGTTGCTGGTGTATGCACCGAGCCTCCTGGATCGCCTCGGCAAAGACCCGAATAAAGCACAACTCAAGCAAGTCCCGCTGATCGCTTTCGATGAGGATCTGGCGCTGGTTCGGCCACTGTGGACTTCAATGTTTCAGGTCGCTCCGCAACTGCAAGCGGCGCTGACGATTCCCGACCTGCGGATCATCAAGGAGCTGGTGCTCGGCGGCCACGGCTGGAGCGTGCTGCCGGACTACCAGTGCGCCGACGCCATCGCTGACGGTCGGCTGATTTCACCGACACCGCCCAGCGAGGCACCGGTCAATGTGCTCTATCTGGTGTGGAGCAAAAGCGTGATGAAAAGCCCGAGCCTGCTTTACGTGCGTGACTATTTGCTCGCTGCATTCAGCGCCTCAGGCCGGCGCCCAGCGCCGATGTAGCCACCGCGCAAACGCATCCAGCGCAAAGCCCAGCACACCGATCAGCAGCACCATCGCCATCAGTTCCGAATACGCCAGCCTATCTCGCGTATCGAGAATGAAGTAGCCCAGCCCGGCGCTGACGCCGAGCATTTCGCACGGCACCAGCACGATCCACAGAATGCCGATCGAGAGCCGCACCCCGGTCAGCACATGGCCGAGTACGCCGGGCAGGATCACTTTGCGCAGGGTTTCCCAACGAGTGGCACTGAGGCTGCGACTGAGTTGCAGCCAGCGCGGGTCGAGCTGGCGCACGCCGGCCACGGTGTTGAGCAGGATCGGCCACACGGCGGCGAAGGTCAGCAGGAAGTAGATCGGCTGATCGCCAACGCCCAGCAGCATCACCACCACCGGCATCCACGACAACGGTGAGATCATCCGCAGAAACTGAAACGCCGGCGTGGTCGCCGCTTCCAGATGCCGGTAGCTGCCGATCATCAGGCCCAGCGGCACGCCGATCAGCAGCGCCAGCAACAGGCCGACCACAATCCGTTTCAGGCTGACCAGCACATGCTCGTACAGCTCCGGGCGCAGCAGCAGTTCGCCGAGGCTGGCCAGCGTCGCCTCGGGTGAAAAGCGCAACGCCAGGCTGTCGTTGCCACCAAGCAGATGCACGCCCAGCCACCACAGCAGCAACAGGCACAACAGCCCTGCTACGCCCAACAAACCGTGCACGGTCGATGAAGATCGTTGATGCATCAGAGGCTGAACTCCTCGCTGCGTTCGAAGCTTTCCGGCAGGCCGAAGGTCTGCATGCCACCCACCGCCGCAATGGCGTTGCGCACAAAGCGGTCGTCCACCAGATCTTTAGCGGTTTGCTGCGGATCGAGGCTGGCGAGAAAGCCTTTATCACCCTCGATCAAGGTGTCCTTCAGACGCTTGACCAGCTCTTCGGTGTAGCTGGGGAACGGGTACGGCTGAAAGTCGATGCGCTGCTCGTCCCACTGGCTGTGCTGGATCGCGCCGCTGGCCAGGTATTGCTCGCGGTCGCTGGTGGCCGGCGACAGCACCCGGTCGAGCACCGGTTGCGCGTGCGGGGTGTAGCGATTGGCGCCGTCCTTGGACAGTAGTTTCGCCGCCTCGGCGCGGTTGTCGCGGGTCCAGACCTGCGCCTTGACGATCGCGTTGACCACTTTCTGCGACCACTCGGGACGGTTGTTCAGATCCTGCTCATGCATGAACACCACGCAGCAGGCGTGATTGCGCCAGACGTCGCCGGTAAAGCGCTGCACCCGGCCGACCTTGAGCTCCTCGGCCAGGGCGTTGAACGGCTCGGCGACGATGTAGCCGGCGATGCGTTTGCTCGCCAGGGCCGGCGGCATATCCGACGGCGGCAGCACCAGCAGATTGACTTCGTTCGGCGCCAGCGCGGCGCTCGCCGACTTGCTCACCGGCACCAGTCCGTGGTCGCGGAACAGTTGCTGCACCACCACGTTATGAATCGAATACCAGAACGGAATCGCCACCGATTGCCCGCCCAGTTGCTTGACCTCGGTGATGCCCGGCGCCACGGTCAGACCCGAGCCGCCGACGTGGTTCCATGCCACGACTTTCGCCGGCACCTTGCTGCCGTAGCGCGCCCACACGGTCATCGGCGACAGCAGGTGAATCACGTTGACCTGTCCGGAAATGAACGCCTCGATCACCTGCGCCCAACTGCGCAGCAGCACCGGGCGTTCAGCCTGAATACCTTCGGCCTCGAACAGGCCATTGTTGTGTGCGACCAGCAACGGCGTGGCGTCGGTGATCGGCAGATAACCGATGCGCACTGGCGCGTTCGGCTCGGCAGCGGCGCGCGCGCTGAGGCTGTTGAGCAGCGGCAACGCACCGCCGGCAGTCAGCAGCGCGCTGAGTTTGAGGAAGTCACGACGTGTGTGAGTGAAGTCGTCCAGGCACATGGTCAATCTCCGACGTAGCGGGCACAGGTTGAGTGAGGGGGTTGCGGCTCGCCCGCCGAAGGGTTTTGAGGATGTCGATGCGCAGCGCACCCAGTTCCTCGACCAGCTCGGCACGCGGCTGAGGCAGGTCGATGCGCCACTCGCCGAGGATGTGCGCCGGGCTGTTACCCAGTAGCAGAATCCGCTCGGAAAGCAGCAGGGCTTCGTCGATGTCGTGGGTGATCAACACGGCAGCGGTGTGGTGCTCGGCGATCAATTGCAGGAGCAACTGCTGCATGTCGGCGCGGGTGATTTCATCCAGCGCGCCGAACGGTTCATCGAGCAACAGCACCTGCGGTTGGCGTGCCAGACACCGCGCCAAAGCAGTGCGCTGGGCCATGCCGCCGGACAACTGCGCCGGGTGCTGCTGACGTGCATGTTCTAGGCCGACCGCAGCGATGGCGTGGTCGATCCGCGCCTTGCGCTGCTCGGCCGTCAGGTGCGGCTGGCGGGCGAAGTCGAGGCCGAAGGCGACGTTCTTTTCCAGAGTCAGCCACGGCAACAGGCTCGGGTCCTGAAACGCCACCGCCACCCGTGGATGCGCACCGGTCAGTGGCTCGCCAAGCAGGCTCACCCGGCCCTGTTGCGGCGCCTGCAAACCCGCCAGCACTCGCAGCAGACTGGATTTGCCGACACCGCTGGGGCCGAGAATGGTCACCACTTCACCGGGCTGCAATTGCAGGTCGAAGTGCTCCAGCACGGTGTGCCAGCCCTGCTCTCGCGGGTAGCCGAGGCTGATGCCCTGCGCCTCCAGCACCGGCGCCGTCATGCCGTCGCTTCCCGTTTTTGCCGCTGCAATTCGGCGCGCAATTGCACCAGGCTCGGGGTGACGATCGGCACGAACGCCGACTCACGCCAGCGCCGGGCGAAACCACTGCCGTGCTCAGTCAGATAGGCCTTGCCGCCGCTGGATTGCAATTCCAGTTGCACCGCATTGGCAGCGGATTCGGCCAGCGCGATGCGGATCTGGAACAACGCGCCCGGCTGGCTCAGGAAACGTCCGTCGTGCAGGCCCTGCTTGAGCGCGTCGACGGTCTGCGCCAGTTGCTCGCGTTGTTCCTGCAACGGCTCCAGCAGGATCGAGCGCCCGTCCTGCAAATGTCCTTCGACCTCGGCCAGTGCCCGTCGCGCCAGACCGATCGCCATACCGCATTGCAGACCAAGAAACGCCGGGCGTACTGCCGGCAGAAACTTGCGTGCATCTTCATGCAGCAACCATTCGCGAGCGACCGCCACTTGGGCGAAATCGATGGCGGCCGTGTTACTCGATTGCAGTCCCATCAGTTGCAGGTCGGCGGAACGTTGCACACCGGCAGCGTCATCCGCAATCGCCAGCACGAAGGGCGAACCGCCCTCCTCGTGCTCGATCGCCGCCGCCACCACAAAACCGCTTTTGCGCAGATTGGTAACCCAGTGCAGGCGCCCGTTCAAGGTCCAGCCGTCTGCGGTGTGGGCGGCGCGCACTTGCAATGCCTCGATGCCGGACAGGTACTTCATCGCGTTGGACAAACCGGTGGCTCCGGCCAGCTCTCCACTGAGCAGTGACGGCAGCAGTTTTTCCCTCAGCGCAGCGTTGGGACTGTGCAGCAGGTATTCGATAAAGGCCCGTTGGCCCCAGAACACGAATGCTGCCGCCAGTGAATGGCTGGCGACAGCGGCCAGGGTTTCCACGGCATCACTGACGTGACCGCCGCTGCCGCCCAACGCCGGGTTGATGCCGACGCGCAGCACCTCGGCTTGCGCCAGTTGCGTCAGCACCTGCTGCGGATCGCCGTCGCCCGCATCCAGTGCCTGGGCGTTGTGTTCCAGCCATTGAATCAATGCCGGATTGAGCATGTCGTTTTTCCTCCTTTTTACGCAGCCGCATCAACCATAGACGACGCTGCCGGAACCGCTGGCCGATCACGCGCGATACGGGGCCAGTTCGGGGTTGAGCGGCGTGTCGGCGAACACATTGGCAAAGTTGCACAGGGTCGCCAGGCTGATGCCGAGAATCACTTCCAGCGCATTGCCTTCCGTGTAGCCCGCGGCCTTGAACTGGTTGAAGGTCTGATCGCTGACCTTGCCCCGTGTGGCAATCACTTCGCGGGCAAACGCGGCCAGGGTTTCCAGTTTTTCCACGGGGACAGTGGCTTTTTCACGCAGCGCACTGACGACTTCCGGCGGCAGTTTGGCCTTATTCAGCGCGACGGCGGTATGACCTGCGACACAGAAATCGCAACCATGGTTGGTCGCCGCAATCAGTTGCACCACTTCGCGCTCGGCGAGGCTGAGTTCGGACTTGCCATTGAGCGCCGATACCGTAACGTAGGTTTCCAGCGCGGCCGGGGCATTGGCCAGCACGGCCAGCAGGTTCGGAATGAATCCGGAGTTTTTCTGCGCATTTTCCAGAAATGGTTTGGCGGCTTCGGGAGCGCTTTGCACGGTGTGTAGAGTAAGACGCGACATGGAGTGGACTCCTACTGTTGAGTGTCCGGCCAGTCTGTTGGTTATAAAAATTTCGATCCATATTCTAAAGTAGCGATTACTTGCTCCTGAGTGTTTCCATTAGATGATTTCGTCCAGCCCACTGGTTGATTGGTTATTAGAAAGCCTCGAGCTCGATGCGAGCCTATTTCACGTCGGCCGCTATTGCGGTGGTTGGCACGCCAGCACCCAAGGGCTGGCGCGCGCAAGTTTCCACTTGATCGTGCAGGGGCGTTGCTGGCTGCACATCAACGGGCAGGAGCAGCCAATTCCGCTGAACACCGGGGATGCAGTGTTCCTGCTGCGGGATCTGAATTACCGCCTCTCCAGCGCCGAAGAGGCGAGGATCGCCCAGACGCTGCCGCGCATAGCCATGACCGTGCTCGACAGCCAGGCGCAGGACGGTGTCGGGCTGGTTTGCGGGTTCTTTCATTTCAAGTCGGGATTGTCATCGCTGATCATCGAAGGCTTGCCGGACTGGATCATCCTGCGCGCGGGCGATCCTTCTTCGAGCGCGGCGCGAGCCTTGTTCGAGTTGATCCTGCAAGAGTGCGAACGCCTGCCGGCGCCCTCCTCGGCGCTGCTCGAACGCCTGAGTCACCTGCTGTTTTTGTACGTGTTGCGCCAGCAGATGGCCGACAACCAGAGCCTCGGCGGCCTGGTGGCATTGGCGCGCAATCCGCAGTTCGCGCCGTTGCTGGATCAGTTGATCGAACAACCGCAATTGCCGTGGTCGCTGGAGAGCATGGCGGCGAGTATCGGCCTGTCACGCTCGGCGTTTTTCAAACGCTTCAATGAGCTGGCCGGGCAGTCGCCGGGGCAAGTGCTGCTGGCGTTGCGCATTCGGCATGCCTGCCAGTTGCTGCGGGCCAATCACACGGTGGAGCAGGTGTGCGCGGCGGTGGGCTATCAGTCGATCGCCGCGTTTACCCGAGCGTTTGCCAAGTCGGTGGGGGTGCAACCGGGGGCTTATCGCAAGCAGCATGAAGGGCGCTGAGCGGCATATTTATTTATGCCTTGATGGCGCGTTTTTCAGAGTCGATCAAGGGATCAGTGCACACCGAAAAACCTGTGGGAGCTGGCTTGCCAGCGATGACGTTGGTACATCCAACATCTTCATTGACTGACCCGGCGCTTTCGCGGGCAAGCCCGCTCCCACAGTGGATGGTGTCGGTCAGCGGATCTGTGTAACCGCAAAAACCTGTGGGAGCCGGGCTTGCCCGCGATGGCGTTGGTATATCCAACATCTTCGTTGACTGAACCGGCGCTTTCGCGGGCAAGCCCGCTCCCACAGTGGATGGTGTCGATCAGCGGATTTGTGCACACCGCAAAAACCTGTGGGAGCTGGCTTGCCAGCGATGGCGTTGGTACATCCAACATCTTCGTTGACTGAACCGGCGCTTTCGCGGGCAAGCCCGCTCCCACAGTGGATGGTGTCGATCAACGGATCTGTGCACAGCGCAAAAACCTGTGGGAGCTGGCCTGCCAGCGATGGCGTTGGTAGATCCAACATCTTTGTTGACTGAACCGGCGCTTTCGCGGGCAAGCCCGCTCCCACAGTGGATTGTGTCGATCAACGGATCTGTGCACACCGCAAAAACCTGTGGGAGCTGGCTTGCCAGCGATGGCGTTGGTACACCCAACATCTTCATTGACTGAACCGGCGCTTTCGCGGGCAAGCCCGCTCCCACAGGGGAGATGTGTCGATCACGGGATTGGTGCACGCCACAAAACCTGTGGGAGCGGGCTTGCCCGCGAAGGCGTAGGTACATTCAGCATCCTGGGCCGTTCGTTTTTTATTCGATTAATCAACCAGAAAACCACTTTTTAATCTTTTATCGCTATTAATCATGCCCCCTATAATTGCGCGTCTGCACTTAACTCATAAAAAGGGATGTTCCATGCAAAGACGCCTGTTACTGGCTGCACTGTTTGTCGCTGTCGCCGGGTGCGCCAGTCCTCCTGCTGTTTCGGTGCATACCAAAGATCCCGCCAGTTCGACCCTGCAAGGTGATGCCACGCGTCCGGCGCAGGCACAGTGGATCCGCACCGAGCTGTACTTCTCGGTGGGCACCGTGGATGGCAAGGAAGGCGCGGTCAGCCCGGCGCGCTGGCGCGAGTTTCTCGACAAGGAAGTGACGTCGCGGTTTCCCGACGGTTTCACCGTGTTCGATGCCTATGGGCAATGGCGTGATCATGGGGCGAAAGAGCCTGAGCGGCTGAGCACCAAGGTGATCGTGATCCTGCACGAGAACAGTCCGCAGAACGCCGGCAACATCGAGGCGATTCGTCTGGCGTACAAACGCATTACCGGGGATCTGTCGGTGCTGCGCCTGTCGCAACCGGCCGACGTATCGTTCTAATCGTTCATCTGTCCGAGAGCTTGCCGAGGCGTCGACGCCAGGCGGCTCGATCCCGCCAGCAGCAGCGCGCCGACCAGCAACACACCAATCCCCAAAAACGCGCCCCACCCCACCACCGTCACGCTCGAATAGAGCATGTACAGGCACAGCCCGAAAAACAGCAGCGGCAACAGCGGATACAACGGCACCCTGACCGGCCGCGGCACCTTGGGAAAGCGCCGGCGCAGGATGATCAACGCCAGGCTGCTGAAGCTCAGAAACAGCCAGTACACCGGGGTCAGGTACTCGACCATGGTGTTGAAGCCGCTCTGGGTGAAACTGCCGAACAGCACCAGCAACAATGCCACCGCGCCCTCCGCCAGCAAGGCCTTGCGCGGCACGCCGTCGCGCTCGTCCCACTCGCCGAAACGACGCAACTGCGGTACATCGCGAGCAGCGGCATAAGTGGTGCGGGCGCCGACCAGCAAGGTCGAGTTGATGGTGGCGATGGCCGCGATGCCGACCATCAGCAGAATCAGCAGCACCCCCGGCGCACCGAATGCACGGTTCAACAGTTCCACGGCCGGTGCGTTGCTCGCCGCCAGTCCGTCGAATCCCAGACCTCGAACGAACGCCCAGTTCAGCGCCAGATAAATCGCCATCAGCACCGTCAGCGCGCCGAGCATGGCGATGAAGATTCCGCGTCGTCCATCGCGCACTTCCGCCGACAAGGTTGCCGCATCGCTCCAGCCGCCGAACGCCAGAAACACGAAAATCATCGCTGCGGAAAATCCGGCCATACCGGTGTTTTCCGGCGTGACCGAAACGCTCGGGGGCGGAGCTTCAATCCCCTGCCACGCCAGCCACACACCGGCGCTGGCGATGCTCAGAAAGCCCAGCGCCAGCAAACCCACCAATAAGGTCTGGGTGATGAAACCGATGTGCTTGCCGGTGAGATTGAGCAGCACCAGCGCGGCGATCACCCCGCCGGCAAACAGCCCCGAGCCGTATCGACCGAGCGGTACCACGGCATTGACGTAATCGGCAAACATGAACGCCGACAAGGCGATCCAGCCGGTATGCATCACCGAGAAGCGCGACCAGGCAAACAGGAAACCCATGCGCTCGCCATAGGCCGTGCGCAGAAAGTGATAGTCGCCGCCCGGGTGCGGAAATGCGCTGGCCATTTCGGCGAAGCACAAGGCCCCGCTCATCGACGCGAGACCGCCGAGCACCCAGACCCAATAGAAATATTCCGGCCCGACGTTCAGCGCCACGGTCGGCGCGGTTTTCAGGATGTCGGTGGTGATCACCATGCCCAGTGTGATCAGCAACGCCTGCAGCACCGGCAGATGGCGCTTGGGGCCGTTGGAGTGATTCATGGAGAGTTCCGCAAAAAGTCCGCCATCCGTGGCGGATCGGCTCAGAAGCCGTAGGTGGCGCTGGCGTAGTAGTACGCGCCGTTGGTGCCGATCGGCGACAGCACGTCATACGGCAGGTTGCCACCGTAGTTGATCGCCGAGCCGGAGCGTTCCGGGTAGTTGTCGGTGAGGTTGTTGCCGCCCAGGGCGACGCTGAATTTCGGGGTGAATTTGTAGGTCACCTCGGCGTCCAGTTGCCACACCGCGCCGTAGGTCTGCTCCGGTTGCGAGTCGCCGAAATCGAACACCCGAGTGGTCTCGCCCTGACGAGTCAGACGCCCGAGCAGCCCCCAGTGTTCGCTGGCCCAGTTGGCGGAAAACACGAAACGATCCTTGGGTGCGGCATCGGTCAGGGTGTTGGTTTCTTCAACGCCGACCAGTGCATCGTTGCCGATACCCAACGCCGTCAGTTGCGATGGCGTGCCTTTGGTGCTGGTGACTTTGGTGTGGTTGTAGGTGTAGGCGGTGGTGAGGCCCAACGTTCCTTCATACAGTGGCTGGTGATAGTTGAGCACCAGTTCGGCGCCGTGGGTGCTGGTGTCGGCGGCGTTGGTGAAGAAGTTCACATCATGCACTCCGGCCACGCCAAAGTTGTCGTTGATGTATTGCTCCATGGCGTCGCTGCCGATGCGCTGCGACAGGGTGATGCGGTCCTTGACGTCGATGCGGAACACATCGAGCGAGGCATCGAAGCGTTCGTTGAGCTGGAAGGTCAGGCCGAGGCTGAAGTTCTTCGAGGTTTCCGGATCGAGCTTTTGCGCACCCAGTGCACGCGCGATCGGGTCGTTCACCGAGAGCACGCGAATATCGGTGAGCGTGCCGCCTTCGCCGAAGTTGCTGGTGGTGTTCTGGAACCCGCTCTGCGCCAGCGACGGCGCGCGGAAGTTGTTCGACACCGCACCGCGCAGCGCCCACTGCTCGGTCAGTTTGTAGCGACCGCTGAGCTTGCCGGTGAGTTTGCTGCCAGCATCGTCGTAATGTTCCCAACGCGTGGCGGCGTCGACGAAGAAGCGGTCGGTGAGATCGCCCGACAACTCGGCGTAAGTCGCGAACACGTTGCGGTCCAGGTCCGACTCTTCGCTGGGGCGCAGACCGTTGGCACCATCAGCGCCGGAGCCAATGTAAGAGGCCTCGTCACCCGCGTAGGTCAGGTAGTTTTCGTAGCGATATTCGCCGCCCAGCGCCAGCACGAACGAGCGTCCGCCCAAGCGCAGCTCGCGGCTGAAATCGAGGTTGGTGGTGGTCTGGCGCAGCTCGTAATCGCCGGTGTCGAACTTGGTCGGCGAGTCCTCGCCGAGGCTGACGTTGAGGGTGCGGCGGGTGGATCCGTCGAAGCGGTTACGGCCGTGGGTAACGCTGCTGTCGAAGTCCCAGTCTTCGCCGATCATGCCTTTGAAACCGGCGGTGGCAGAGACGTCCTTGTTGTCGCCCAGCGACTGCGGCAGGTAGCCGTTGGGATAGAACTGCGGCTGCTCGTAGGGGTAGCGATAGAACTCGGCGCCAGTGGTGTGGCGCTGGTTGTAAGTGCCGAAGCTGTAGGCTTTGCCGCCGGCCAGCGGCAGCTCGCTGTTGAACCACAGATTGACGTCCCGCGCCAAGCCATCGCCCATCACATAGTTGCGCTGGTCGGGGGTATCGGCAAAGCCATCGAAACCGGCGCGGTTGGTCGGGTTGCGATTTTTGTACTCGGTGCCGCCACGAATGAACCCACCCTCTTCGCCCAGCCGCGTGCCGATCTTGGCCGTGGTCACGCTGTTCTGGCCGTCGGTGGTGGTTCTGCCGATGGCGTCCTGATGGGTGTGAAACGCGCCGTAGCTGGTGGACACTTCGCCGCCCTCGGGGGCGTCGTCGAGGATGATGTTGATCACCCCGGCAATCGCGTCGGAACCGTACTGCGCGCCGGCGCCATCGCGCAGCACTTCGATGCGTTTGATCGCGCTGATGGGGATCGAGTTGAAGTCCACCGGCGCCGTGCCGCGACCGATTTTCGACGAGTCGTTGACCACCGCCGAGGTGTGACGGCGCTTGCCGTTGACCAGCACCAGCACCTGATCCGGGCTCATGCCGCGCAACTGTGCGGCGCGCACATGGTCAGCACCACCGGAGTTGGACTGACGCGGCATGCTGAACGATGGCAGCAACGTTTGCAGCGCCTGGCCCAACTCACCGTCGGCAGCGCCGGTGGACTTGAGGTCGGCGGCGGTCAACACGTCAACCGGCACCGGAGAATCCAGCACCGTGCGAGCAGTGCCACGGGTGCCGGTGACCAGCACGGTACCCAACCGTGTGTCATCGTCAACGCGCGTGGAAGTGTCTTCGGCTTGCGCCGGAACTTGCCAGATCGCACCGACAACCGCGATGGCCAGTAATGAACGGGAACGGTGATACATGTGACAGCTCCTTTATCGCAGCTAATACCCGGCCGTTGCCGACAATAAGGGTTCGGCAATCAATGCACGGCAATGTCTGCTGTAGTTTTAGAAATCAGGAAGGCGGTGAAGGCTGGTTAAACGTATTGAGTTGATTAAGCGCAGAATCCCCGAAGTTAGTTGTTTCCCCTTGAACACCGATGCTAGACGGGCTGAGGCTTGCCGTAAAAGAACCAATAACACTTAGGTTAGATCGGGCTGATTAACTGTATTTAGTCCAACACAAGTGTTGCCAGAACAACAGTAGCTCAACTAAGCAGCAACTAACTCAAGCATGAATGCTGCCCCTTGTGGGAGCGGGCTTGCTCGCGAAAACTATCGTTCAGTCGCCGAAAATATCGACTGGGCTGGCCCCTTCGCGAGCAAGCCCGCTCCCACAGGTTTGACTGGGTGAACACTAACTTCTCATCCACCACGGTTCCATTGTAGGAGTGAGCCTGCTCGCGATAGCGGTATATCAGCCACCGAAGTAGTTGAATGTTCGTGCCTCATCGCGAGCAGGCTCACTCCTACAGGTTGATCGGGGTAAACGCTGACATCTCATCCACCACAGTTCCAATGTAGGAGTGAGCCTGCTCGCGATAGCGGTATATCAGCCACCGAAGCAGTTGAATGTTCGGGCCCCATCGCGAGCAGGCTCACTCCTACAGGTTGATCGGGGTGAACACTGACTTCTCATCCACCACAGATCCAATGTAGGAGTGAGCCTGCTCGCGATAGCGGTGTATCAGCCACCGAAGCAGTTGAATGTTCGGGCCCCATCGCGAGCAGGCTCACTCCTACAGGTTGAACGGGGTGAACGCATAGCTTTCATCCACCGCAGATCCAATGTGGGAGCGGGCTTGCTCGCGAATGGGCCAGTCCAGTCCCCCGAGATGTTGACTGCAAACATGCGCAAACCTTTAGTCGAATTCCTTTTCCAACCAGGCATCTGCGGCGATGTCCAGGGCCTGCGCACTGAAGCGTTGTTCCGCAAACGGGTCGGCGTGCAGGTGAAAGCCGTTGCGCTCCCAAAACCCGGGTTGTTCTTCGTCGACAAACTCCAGACCGCGCAGCCATTTGGCGCTTTTCCAGAAGTAGCGCCCGGCGACCACCAGCCGCAGCGGCCAGCCGTGCTGGGCGGTCAAGGGTTGGCCGGCGTAATGGGTGGCGAGTAGGCTGTCCGGGTGCAGCAGGTCGTCCAGCAACAGGTTGGTCTGGTAATCGTGATCGGCGTGGGCCATGACGAAACGCGCAGCGGGCTGGATATCGAGCTCGCTCAGCAGATCCTGCAGATGTACCCCGCTCCACTGCGTGTCGAACTTCGACCAGCGCGTCACGCAATGAATGTCACATTGCAACTCGCGCTGCGGCAACCTTTGCAGGTCAGCAAAACTCAACTCGACGACACGCCCGACCTTGCCGAACAGGCGCAGTGACCATGTTGCCAATTCATACTCCGGCACCGTGCCTTCGTGGAGGATCGGGAACCGCTCCGTCAACACCTGCCCCGGCGGCAAACGTTGACCGAGCGCCGGATCAGCCTTGGGTGCGCGGCTGTTGCGCAAGCGCATGGCTTTGTTGTGCATATTCACTCCCAAGCGCGTCAGGATGCCTGCCGCGCATACAGCGCATCACCCGGTGATAACGGTTGCATTCAGTTCGCCACAGGAATCCACTCGGCCCGCGCCACGTTGGCGCTATCACCGAACGCCGGGAGTTTCTGCGCCAGGTCGCGGACGTTTTTCACGTCCAGATCGAGCAACTGCTGACGGGTGATCAGGGTCGGTGGCACCAGCACTTGATGCCCAGGATTTTCGCCAGCAATCAACATCGCCAGACTGCGCACGCTGATCGCCCCCGCCACTTGCGGATTGACCGCTGCGGTCGCCGCCCAGGCACTGTCCGGTTCTTTCATGATCTGAATGTCGGCGGTGGAAATGTCGGCGCTGTAGATCTTCACCTTACGCCCCAGCCCGGCCTCGTCGACGGCGATTTTCGCGCCTTTGGCGAACTCGTCGAACGGCGCGAAGATCACGCTGATATCCGGATTGGCCCGCAATACCGCGCTGGCCTGATCCGCCACCGAGTTGGCAATCGGCGGGTTGAGCGTGCCGAAACGCGCCTTCTCGATGATGCCCGGATTGGCCTTTTTCAACTGACTCCAGATCTCGTCGCGACGCTCCATCGGCGTAAAGCCGCTGATGTACACGTAACCGGCATCGAACCGCGTGCCGTTGTCCTTCACCGCCTGATCCAGCGCCAGTCGCGCCAGTGCATGGTGATCCTGCTCGACCTGGGTCACTTGCGGGCTGTTCAGATCGACGTCGAACGCCACCACCTTGATGCCTTTGGCGATCGCCCGGTCAATCGGTCCCTTGAGGGTTTCCGCCAGGCCCAGTTGCACGATGATCCCTTCCACGCCGAGGTCGATCGCCTGATCGATCATCTCGCCCTGACTCGCCGCCTGCTGCCGCGCATCGAACACCCGCAGATTGGCGCCCAGCGCCTCGGTCTGTTTCTCCACGCCACGCAGATAGGCCTCGGGAAAGTCCCCGGAAAACAGATAGCCGACCAGCGCGATCTGCACCTGACCTTTATCGAACGGCGCCGGAGCACCTGGCAATGCCTTGGCCTGAGCACTCAACACCAATGCCGAGAGCACCGCGCCGGCGAGGCAATGGCGTGCGAACTGCTTGATTGAACCGTGCATACATCTTCCTTGCAGCGACAAATGAACCGGCTCAGCGCGCCCGATGCGCGAGGCCGAAGGTGAACATCAGGGCCAGCACCAGCACCAGTCCCTTGACGAAATCCTGCGCGTAGTACGGCGCGTTGAGCATGGTCAGGCCATTGAGCAGCGACGCCACCAACAGTGCGCCGACCAACGTGCCGAAGGCATTGGGCTTCTTCGCGCCGAGCACGGCAAAACCGATCAGCGCCGCGCCGAGGGCGTCCAGCACCAGACCGTTGCCGGAGCTCACATCACCCCGACCCAGGCGCGCCGCCAACAGCAACCCGCCGAGCGAGGCGAGCAATGCCGAGAGCACATACGCGAGCAGCTTGAAGCGCTGCACTGGCGCCCCCGCCAATCGTGCCGCCTGCTCGTTACCGCCAATCGCATAAAACAATCGGCCGATGCGCGTGCGCTCAAGAAACAGCCACACCGCCAGCGCCACCAACGCAGTGATCAACACCGGCACCGGCACCACCTCCCACAAGCGACCGCGGCCGAGGGCGAGAAACGCGGTACTGAACTTGCCTTCGGTTTCCACGCCACTGGGCAAGGTCATGCCCACCGCAATCGAGCGCCCGCCCGTGGGAATCAGTTGCACGCCGATCACCAGAAACATGCTGCCCAGCGTTGCGAGAATGTCCGGCACCCGCAGCTTGACGATCAGCCAGCCATTGAGCAGCCCGACCAGTGCGCCACCGGCCAGACTGATCAGCACCGCCGGCACCGCGCCCCAACCGAGCACCACCATCACGTAACTGGCGATCATCAGACTCATCGCTGCCACCGCCCCAATCGACAGATCAAGTCCGCCGACGGCCATGGTCAGCGTCACACCAAGGGCCAGCAGCGCGACGATCGACACCGACTGCAAGATGCTGAACAGATTGCCGACGCGCAAAAACGCCGGCTCCGCGACACTGAAAAACACCACGATCAGCGCCAGCAGCCACAACAGGCCGTAGCGGATCAGCGCTTGCAGCAGGCGCTCGGCGGGTGCCGTAGCGGCAGACAACAATGAACTCGAATCAGGCACTCGCTCTGCTCCTTGGCGTGGCGTGAAAGGGATTTTCGCTAGCGTCGCTGCCCGCCAGTGCGGCGACCAGGGTCGCGCGTTCAAGGCCGGCGCGCGGGTATTCGGCGACCACCGCGTGATCGCGCACCAACAGAATGCAGTCGGCGATTTCCAGGGCTTCGTCGACATCGGCGCAAATCACCAGGGTCGCGCGGCCGCCGGCACTGTCGCGCAGCAGTTGGCCGATCTCGCGGCGGGCGCGCACGTCGACGCCCTGAAACGGCTCGTCGAGGATCAACACCCGCCCTTCTCCGAGCAGCCAGCGGCCAAGCACGACCTTCTGTTGATTGCCGCCGGACAGCGCGCTCATCGGCACCTCGATGCCGGCGGTCTTGATCCCCAGCGCCGCGACTTGCGCCTCGACCGCTGCGGCTTCGGCGCGGTTGCGAATGAAACCGGCACGGGTGAAGCGCTCCAGAAACGGCAGCGTCAGGGTGCGGCGCAGGGAAAAGTCGGGCACCAACGATTGACTCGCGCGATCCTCCGCTGCGAGAAACACACCGCTGCGAATCGCCGCCCTTGGCGAACCCGGCAGCCAGTCCATGCCATCGAGTTGCAAGCTGCCGGCCACGGCTTTGCGCAAGCCGAACAGCACTTCGGCGATCTCGCTTTTTCCGGCGCCGAGCAGCCCGGTCAGCACCACCACTTCGCCTTGGTGCAGGTCGAAATCGAAACGCCTGGAGCGCGGCAAAATCTGCAAACCGCGCACAACAAGGACTTTTCGGCCCACGCTGCCGGGCGTGTAGACATGCCCGTCCAGCGCCTGCCCGAGCATCGCCTGCACCGCCTCGGGCAACTGCCGTGCGCTGAATTCTCCGGCCAGTCGCCCATCGCGCAGGACAATGGCGCGATCCGCCACCCGTTGCAGGTCGGACAAGCGATGGGAGATGTAAACAATCGCCACGCCACGGCTGCGCAGGGTGTCGATCAGACCAAACAGCCGTTGCGCCTCGGCGTCCGACAACGCGGCAGTCGGCTCATCGAGAATCAGCAGACGCGGCTGCAAGGCAAAGGCCCGCGCCAGCACCACCAACTGCCGCTCGGCCTGGCCCAAGTGTTCAATCGGCTGCTCCAGCGGCAACACCAGACCCAGCCCGCCCGCGATGCTCGCGGCGCGTTCCAGCAAGCGTTTGCGATTGAGCCAGAAGTCCGCGTCAGGCTTGCACAACTCATCGAGCAACAGGTTTTCCGCCACGCTCAAACCGGGCGCAATGCCCTCGTTGATCTGCTGATGCACCGCGACAATCCCGACCCGACGTGCCGACAGCGGCGAGCTGAATTGCCGGGGCTGCCCGTCGATGTAAATCTCGCCGCCATCGGCGCGCTGGCTGCCGGCGAGAATCTTCACCAGCGTCGATTTGCCGGCACCGTTGGCACCGAGTAACGCCACCACTTCGGCGGGATGAATCTGCAGGCTGACGCGATCCAGTGCGCGGTTCGAGCCAAAAGTTTTGCTTAGTTCGCGCACCTGAATCAGCGGCGCGCGGGCCACGACGACACTCATAAAATTCCTTAACGTCGATGGGCCAGCGAACGCACCAGCCGGTCGCCCAGGCTCTGCACGCCCTGCACCAGAATGACCAGCACCACCACGGTGGCGACCATCACTTCATTGTTGAAACGCTGATAGCCGTAACGGATCGCCAGATCACCGAGGCCGCCACCGCCAATCACCCCGGCCATGGAAGAAAAACCGATCAGCATCACCAGCGTCAGAGTGATCCCCGCCAGTAACGCGGGCAGCGCTTCGGGCAGCAGCACTTTGAAAATCACATGACGGATATCGCCACCCATGGCGAGGATCGCTTCGATGCGGCCCTTGTCGACTTCGTCCAGGGCGTTCTCGACGATTCGCGCAAAAAACGGAAACGCGCCAATGGTGATCGGCACCACCGCCGCGGTGCTGCCGAGCGTGGTGCCGACCAGCAGACGCGTCAGCGGAATCAGCGCAATCAACATCACCACAAAGGGCAGCGAGCGCCCAAGATTGACCAGCGAACCCAGCGCGGCATTGAGGCGTGGCAGCGGCCACAGTCCGTTGCGCCGACTGACAAACAGCAACACCCCGAGCGGCAAACCGATCAGCAGCGTGAACAGCCCGGCGAGCAAGATCATGTACAGGGTTTCGCCGGTGGCGTTGAACACCAGTTGCAGGATTTCATTCCAGTCGATGCTGCGGTTCATGGCTGCGCCGCCCGTACGCCGTATTGCTTGAGGAAGCTGAGACCGGGAATGTCGTGGCCCAGCGGCAGGCCGCAGGTCGGACGCAACGAAGTGCCGAGACTCGATTGCGGATCGGCGAGCAAGCGCGGCACCGGGCCGGACTCGACCAGACGCCCGTCCGCCATCAACGCCGCGTGATCGCAGATCGACTTGACCACCTCCAGCTCATGGGTGATCAGCACGATGGTCACGCCCAGTTGCCGATTGATATCGCGCAGCAGGTCAAGAATCGACGCGGTGGTTTCCGGATCCAGCGCGCTGGTGGCTTCGTCCGACAGCAGATACGCCGGCTCGGCGGCCAGTGCGCGGGCAATCCCCACCCGCTGCTTTTGCCCACCGGACAACTGCGAGGGAAAGGCTTGCGCCTTGTCCGTCAAACCGACCAGTTCCAGCAGTTCGCGCACCCGCACATGGCGCCACGGTTTGCCGACGTTGGCGATTTCCAGCGGCACGGCGATGTTGTCGAACACGGTGCGCGAGTGCAGCAGATTGAAGCCCTGGAAGATCATGCCGATGCGCTGACGCTGGCGGCGCAGGTCGCTGGCAGACAGCGTCAACAGGTCCACGCCGTCGATCAGGATCCGCCCGCTGTCCGGGCGTTCAAGCAGATTGAGACAGCGCAACAGGGTCGACTTGCCTGCCCCGCTGCGCCCGAGGATGCCGTAGATCGCACCATCGGGAATGCTCAGCGACACCTGATCCAGTGCCGGCGCGGCGGCTGACGGGTAGGTCTTGCTGACCTGCTCAACGACGATCATGGCTTGGCATCCACCACAGGGATCACCGAACCCTTGAAGTTATCGGTGATGTATTTCGCCACTTGCGGCGAGGTCAGGTCCTTGGCCAGTTGCACAATGCGCGGATCGTTCTGCAGTTTCGGCGTGGTCACCAGAATGTTGGCATACGGATTGTGCTCGGCCTTCTCCAGCCCCAGCGCATCCTGGGCCGGCACCAGTCCGGCTTCCAGTGCGTAGTTGCCGTTGATCACCGCAAGGTCGACATCGTCCAGGGCCCGAGGGATTTGCGGCGATTCGATTTCGAGGATCTTCAGCTGTTTCGGGTTCTCGGCGATGTCCTTGGGCGTGGCCTGATCGGCTGCCGGATCCTTGAAGCCGGGCTTGAGTTTGATCAACCCGTTGTCCTGTAATAGGTACAGCGCACGGCTCAGGTTGGTGACGTTGTTGGGAACCGCCACGGTGCCTTTTTCCGGCACGTCGGCGAAGCTTTTGTGCCGGCGCGAATAGATGCCCAGCGGCTCGATATGCACCGTGGTGGCCACCGCGAGTTTCTGCCCCAGCGCTTGCTCCTGGGATTTCAGATACGGCAGATGCTGGAAGTAATTGGCATCGACATCGCCATGCACCAGCAGTTCGTTGGAGTTCACGCCGTTGGGAATCTCGATGACCTTGAGGTTGAGTTGCGGATCGATTGTCTGGATGTACGCGAGAATCTGCGCGTGCGGCACCGGGTCGGCGGCCACCCGCAACGGCTCCAGTGCCCGAGCGCCGAACGAAGTCACCAGCGCGCCGAGCACGGCCAGGGTCAAACCTGCTTTTTTCAACATGTGCGGAGTCCTTGAGCGAGTGATGAATCAGGCGTTGGCGGTCTTGCGAGCCGGTGCGGCGGGCATCAGCGCGTCGGCATAGAAGCGCCGGGCGACGTCCGGGTGCGAGCGCAAACGACCCTTGAGGTAGTTCCAGCCGACATCGCGAAACAATGGATTGAGCGGATCACTCGCCGGGCCACGCGCTTCGCGCAACAGCACGGTGGGCAACGGATACAGCGGCACCACGGCATCGAGTTGCGCGCCGAGGAAGAAGGCGATGGACAAGCGCTCGCTGCCTGCGGGCGGCGACACCACCCGATGCACTGTGGCGCGAAGATAACCGTTGGTGGCCAGCTCCAGCAGTTCGCCGATGTTCACCACCAGCGTGTTGTCGCGGGGCAGCGCATCGATCCAGCGCCCTTCCTCGACCTCCACTTGCAGACCGGCCTGCTGGTCTTGCAGCAGAAAGCTCAGGAATCCGGAATCCTTGTGCGCGCCGACGCCTTGCTGGCTCGCGTTGGCAGCCTGGCCTGGATAGCGCATCAACTTGATGTGTTCGTTGGGCTTGTCGCCGTACAACTGATCGAACGCGTCCGCCCGCAGCGACAGCGCCTGGGCAAACGCCCGCAGCAGACGCAACGCCATGCGCGTCATCGCCTGTTGCCATTCGAGCAGCAACGGCTTGAGTTGCGGCAAGGCCTGCGGCCATTGGTTGGGCCCCTGCAAGCGCGCCCACAACGGGCTGTCCGCGTCCAGCGGCAACGCTTCGCGCTCGGCGCCGAGATCGAACTGCTCTCGCCAGTCGGGTTGACCACGGGTGATCTCGGAAGCGGCACGGTTGTATCCGCGAAAGTGCGGCGAATTGATCATGCCGACGGCGGCCTTTTCCTGCTCGGACAAGGCAAAGAACTGACGGGCGTGGTCCTGCACCTGCTTGAGCAGGTGGCTGTCGATGCCATGGCCGGTGAGATAGAAAAAGCCGACGTCACGCGCGGCGTGCCGCAGGTTTTCAAGAAATGCGTAACGCTGTTGCGCGGTGCCTTCGAACAATGAGAGGTCCAGCGTCGGCAGCGTAGTGATATCGAGGGTATGCGGCATGATTCACTCCCGTGTGAACCAAACCTGAAGAGCCTTTGATCGATTCAGCGTGTGCCGTCATGGCAATCGGGGGTCTATCGGTTTGATGCGTTTGATTCGTCGTGAGACAAAACTAAACGATCTTAAAAACCACGAACAAATACCCTTTTTGCATTAGCTTAGGCCTGACGCTCAGGTTCGCTGTCATCGCGCAACAGCTCTCCCGCTTGAACTGATCAGCGTGCCGGGTCATAAAACGGCTCGACTGCCACTCGGCTGCCGACGAAGAAACTGTCAGCCACCAGCCGCAGCGGCTGCAGATCGACGTCGCTGGCACGATCGCCAATCAGTTGCTGAAAGTGTCGATACACCGCCGTGTACTCGCCCTCTTCCGACACCGCCTGGCGCACGCCGTCGATGCTCAGCAGCGCCCCGCCGTTGTCCAGGCGCAGCAGCCCTTCGGCGCAGCGCATCTCGATGCTCCAGAGTTCGTCGTGACCGTGGTCGAAATCGAATTCGGCCTGCACGTCGAGCCGGTTCGCGTCGGACATCTTGATCGACGCGGCAATCGGCGATTGGCAGTTGTCCGGTACGCGCAGTTCGGCGGCTTCGACAAACAATGGCTGCGCCAGCAAACGGGTGACAATCGACAAGGCATTGATGCCCGGATCGAAAACGCCCAGACCGCCGGGTTGCCAGATCCACGTCTGACCGGGATGCCACTTGCGCACGTCTTCCTTCCAGTCGATCTGCACGCTTTGCAACGTACGGCTGGCGAGCCAGTCGCGGGCGGCTTCAATGCCGGGGGCGTAGCGCGAATGCCAAGCGAACAACGCACTGACACCCTGTTGCTGCGCCTGACTGACCAGGGCCAGCGCCTCGCCCAGAGTGGCGCACGGCGGTTTTTCCACCAACACATGTTTGCCGGCGGCCAGCGCCTGCTGCACCAGTGCGAACCGACCTTGCGGCGGCGTACAAAACGCAATCGCATCCACCTCGGGGCCGTTTTCCAGCAACTCGCTCAACGAGTGAAAGTTCTCCACCCCGACACAGGGTTTGCCTTGCGTGGCGACCGCCACCAGGTGAAATCCGGGATTGGCGTTGATCGCCGGAACATGTTGATCCTGGGCAATCTTGCCGTAGCCCACCAGACCGAGACGGATCGGTTGCATCAGTGACTCCTGTTTTTGTCTTGTTGTCGTCAGCGATTGCGCAGATTAGCCGTAAACGTCAGGGAATACCCAGCTGAGTCTGATCAAAAAACCGCAGACGCCAGCGCTCAGTTCACCGCGCGAGGCAGCGTGCGTCAATGCAACGGCGCAAACGAATAAGCCTGCTTACTTTGCGTATCTTCCCAGCTAGCTGCACGTTAGCTGGCACGCTCACCGAAACGACGCCGTGCTATGCTCCGGGAGAGAAAACGAGGGGTTCCAAATGACCAGATCAGCCACTGAGAGCGTCGCGACTGAAGTTCGCCTGCTCGCCAAAGCCCACAAGGTTACCGCCGACCGTGACAACCTCAGTTGCATGGCGGTGACCATCACGCGCCTGGCCGGTGATGTCGTGGAACTGGACGGTGTTGAGCAACTGCTCGTCAACCTGAAAAGAAAAGGCGTTCTGAGCAAGACAGAAATCATGGCCCTGCAAGGCCGCTACCTGCAGGAAAAAAGGCGTTGCAAAAACCAACTCAGCGCATGAATTTCGACCCCTTCGGCGATTTTGAGACTGAAGGCTATCTTCAAAACTCGCTCAAACTCAAAGATCCCACTGAAGTCAAAGAGTCCGAGCACCTCTCATTTGAAGCCAGTATCGACGATGCTCTCGCCTATCTCGCCAAGAAAAAGCCCATTGACTACAAGGCAGTCCTGAAAACGCACGAAATACTTTTCTCGGGCTTTTACCCTTGGGCCGGGAAAGACAGAAATGAGCTAGTCCCCCACCTGGCAGTTTTCAAGGGATCGAAAGATGATCCTCATCACACGATATTTGAGCGTCCCGACCTGATCAAACGGTCCGTCGAATACGCCCTCGAACTCGCAGCAAACAAAAAACGCTTCCGTGCTCGGCCTGGGGAAGTCATGGGTCAGCTGGCTTCTGCGCACCCTTTTCTGGACGGCAATGGGCGTACGATCCTGCTCGTGTACATGGAACTGTGCTTTCGCACCAAATTCGCCATCAACTGGGCAATGACCAATAAAGATGACTATCTGCGGGCTCTCAGCGACGAGATTCGAGATCCTTTCCAAGGCCATCTGGATCGTTACCTGACACCTTTCATCATCGACATCTCCAGCCGTGAAGAGTGGCCTGAAATGATTGGCGGCATAAAAGGACTCGATGGTCTGGATAAAGAGGGCATCACCTACGAAAGCCTGGATGATCCTGAGGTTCAGCGGCTCTATAAAACTTATAGAGCGCAGCCAATTGAGTAAGCGTCAGTTGTGCCCCCCCCTTCCCTGAGGATCTTCATCACGTTTGAGTTGTGCCACACGCCTGCAGCAGACTGAAACCGAAAAACAAAAGCCTGCTTTTCAGGGCAGGCTTTCACGTTCACAACGCTGCAGTCACTTCTGCTGCGCGGTCAACGCCGAGTAACTGTTCATCAAGTTCCGGTAGTTCGGAATCCGCTGCGACAGCAGATTGCCCAGCCCTTCGATGTCGTTGCGCCAGTCGCGGTGCAGCTCACAGGCGACCGAGAACCAGTTCATCATTTGTGCGCCGGCCTGGGTCATGCGGTTCCAGGCGGCTTGCTGGACGGTGGTGTTGAAGGTGCCGGAGGCGTCGGTGACGACGAATACGTCGAAGCCTTCAGCCAGTGCCGACAGGGTCGGGAACGCTACGCAGACGTCGGTCACGACACCGGCAATGATGATCTGTTTGCGGCCGGTGGCCTTGATCGCCTTGACGAAGTCTTCGTTGTCCCAGGCGTTGATCTGGCCCGGGCGGGCAATGTACGGCGCGTCGGGGAACATTTCTTTCAGTTCCGGAACCAGCGGGCCGTTGGGGCCTTGTTCGAAACTGGTGGTGAGGATGGTCGGCAGGTTGAAGAATTTCGCCAGGTCGGCCAAGGCCAGGACGTTGTTCTTGAACTCGTTCGGCGAGAAGTCCTGAACCAGAGAAATCAGACCGGTCTGGTGGTCGACCAGCAGGACTACGGCGTCGTCTTTGTTCAGGCGGTTGTAGGTTGCAGTGCTCATGTTTGAATCCCTTTTCTTGGTTGTGGTGGTTGGGGTGGCGTTGAACATGGGCACAGATTACTGACACGACCGGGGCCGATAAATCGGTTGAAAAGCGTTTCACTGTCAACTCATAACGGACAATCCTGGCGACATAACACTGACTTGCCAGCCTCCAACTCAATCCGGCTCGGGCATTGGTTTGGCGATCATCAAACTGTACGGCGCCCGGTTCAGGACCTTCTCCACCGTTGCGCCAATCAAGTTGAGGCCTTGCGGGTAGGCGGTGCCCCATAACCCTGTGGGAGCGGGCTTGCTCGCGAAGGGGTCATTCCAGGCAACATCTCAAATGACTGACGCACCGCTTTCGCGAGCAAGCCCGCTCCCACACTGGATCTCGGCAGGCCGCCATCCCTGAGTTCACCGCATAACTCTGTGGGAGCGGGCTTGCCCGCGAAGGGGTCATTCCAGGCAACATCTCAAATGACTGACGCACCGCTTTCGCGAGCAAGCCCGCTCCCACACTGGATCTCGACAGGCCGACATTCCTGGTTCACCGCATAACCCTGTGGGAGCGGGCTTGCTCGCGAAGGGGTCATTCCAGGCAACATCTCAAATGGCTGACGCACCGCTTTCGCGAGCAAGCCCGCTCCCACAATGATCTCGGCAGGCCGACATTCCTGGGTTCACCGCATAACCCTGTGGATGAAGTTATGAGCTAATAACACCTTCATTAAACCGTCTTTCAAACGTTGTACTAGGATAGGATCCACATCCTGACATTGCGCCGACCAGGGAACATGCGCGGCGCAGGTCAGGAATGGGACTGTTTCACCTGCAACTCATGGATGATGTTTATGAACTCACACCTGTTTCCCCATATCGGTAAAGTCATCGCCAGCACCGGCAGCCGGCACTTTCCGCGGATGCTGCATGACCTGATCCAGACGCAATTGGCGGTGGACGCTACTCACATTCGCCAGATGCGCGTCGAGCCGGTGGGCCGCCCCGCCCATCGCAACCCGCCGGAAACCGGCAAAGACTCGGCCCAGCAGGCTGAAACGGTATTCTGCGAACAGATTGCCGCACGCTCGAGCGAGCCGATGGACTCGCCAGCCTCGGCCAGCGCCGATGCCTCGCAGCTGCACCTGACCCGGCGCAAGGACGGCTACCGCTACGTGATTTCGGTGTATCGCAACGACCAGTCGCAGCGATTCTCGGCTCAGGAGCAGAGTTTGTTGCAGGACATTTCTCCGGTGCTGTTGCCGATGCTGGAAAAACACATTCACGCCCTGCAACCCCAGCAGGCCAACACAGAAGACCCGTCGCCCGGCGCTGACGGCGCACAACAGGGCCTGGAAAACCTGCGGCTGCGCTTCAACGAGCGTCTGCAGCAACTGGGCCTGAGCCTGTCCAATCGCGAAACCGAAGTGTGCATCGGCCTGCTCGCCGGGCGTACCGCGCCGGAGCTGGCCGAACAGTTGCAACTGAAGGTCAACACAGTGGAAAGCTACCTCAAACGCGCCGCGATCAAACTGGGGATCAGCGGCCGGCATTCACTGATGCGCTGGATGTATTCGCCTGAACATACCGCCACCCTGCCCGGCTCACCCCACGCCGCTTGATGATGCCCGATCTGCAGGAACTGCCGCTGCGAACAAGCCCGCTCCCACAGGAGAGTAAATCTCAAGGGTGGGAGCGGGCTTGCTCGCGAAGAGGCCGGTACGGCTGGCAACCATCTCATTGAAGCCCTGCAGACACTGCCGGCGACACGCACAGAAGGCGCCGAGGGATGCCGGGAAGCGTCTTTTTATCCGTCGGGCTGTGCCTTACCACTCGTCAGAAAACAGCGCCTACCTGTAATTTCTGACAGTAGCCAGAGCCGTCATCTTCAGCGCTGAATAACTCCACGCCTTTTGTCCCCCGACAGTTCGCACGGAGTGCCGACCATGCTCGTTCAGCCCAAGAAAAAAATCTCTGCCCCCCATTCACTGCTGGACCCGTGGGTCCCCGGGCGCCTCCTGCCTTCCGGCCAGTGGGGGATCAACCGGGCGGCGCTGTTCACTTTTATCGACCTCGGCCTGCTTGTCTTGATCCCCGTCTGGGCCCAAAAGGCTATCGGCGACACCGTCAAGCTGCTGCTCGATGGCCGTGAGGTCGACGGGCGTCCCATCATCAATAAGAGCGAACTCGAC
>NZ_JBYOKU010000044.1:0-46938 GCF_057799175.1 Pseudomonas sp. 14P5.3.2
CTCCGCTTTCGAGAGCAAGCCCGCTCCCACATGGGGGGACTGTGTGATTTCCAATGCCCACAAAAAAGGCGACCTGTCGAGGTCGCCTTTTTCGTTATCGCTTAAGCCTTACTGGCCGGAATAAATCTGATCAAAGATCCCGCCATCATTGAAGTGGGTCTTTTGCACCGAACGCCAGTCACCGAAGGTTTTCTCCACCGACAGGAAGTCGACTTTCGGGAAACGGTCGGTGTACTTCGCGAGCACTGCCGGGTCCCGTGGACGCAGGTAGTTGGCAGCGGCGATTTCCTGGCCTTCCGGCGACCACAGGTACTTCAGGTATTCATCGGCAGCGGCGCGGGTGCCTTTCTTGTCGACCACTTTGTCGACCACCGACACGGGTGGCTCGGCTTCGGCGGAGACACTTGGGTAAATCACTTCGAACTGGTCGCGGCCAAACTCGCGGGCGATCATCTCGGCTTCGTTCTCGAAGGTCACCAGCACGTCGCCGATCTGGTTGGTCATGAACGTGGTGGTCGCGGCGCGGCCACCGGTGTCCAGCACCGGCGCTTGTTTGAACAGTTTGCCGACGAACTCCTTGGCCTTGTTCTCGTCACCGCCGTTTTTCAGCACATAGCCCCAGGCCGAGAGGTAGGTGTAGCGGCCGTTGCCCGAGGTTTTCGGGTTCGGCACGATCACCTGCACGCCGTCCTTGAGCAGGTCCGGCCAGTCTTTCAGGGCTTTCGGGTTGCCTTTACGGACGATGAACACGGTGGCCGAGGTGAACGGCGCGCTGTTGTTCGGCAGGCGGGTGACCCAGTTCTCCGGCACCAGTTTGCCGTTGTCGGCGAGGGCGTTGATGTCGGTCGCCATGTTCATTGTGATGACGTCAGCCGGCAGGCCATCGATCACCGAACGCGCCTGCTTACTCGAACCGCCGAAGGACATCTGTACGGTGATGTTTTCGTTGTGTTCAGCCTGCCAGTGTTTCTGGAACGCAGTGTTGTAGTCCTTGTAGAAATCGCGCATCACGTCGTAGGAAACGTTCAGCAGAGTCGGAGCCGCCTGAGCGATGTTGCCCAGGGCCAGGCCAGCGGCGAGAAGTGAGGCGCCAAAGAGTTTTTTCACTGCGCATTCCTTGTTGTGTCGGTGATGACGGTAGGGGGTGATACCGTTTTGCCAGCGACTATAGCCGGGGCGGCATAGTCGCTTAAAGATTAAAAAGCTCTGTGCTTATTCCATTTTCTTGAACAGGGCATTGCCACAACGCGAGCAGAACGAAGCTTCTTGTTCATGGCTGCTTTTCGAGCAGACCGGGCAGTCGTGTTGCTGCTGACCCCCGCGCATGGCGGTAGCCAGTTCGGCGGTGAAAATCCCGGTCGGCACGGCGATGATCGAGTAACCGGTGATCATCACCAGCGACGAAATGATCTGGCCCAACACCGTTCTGGGCACGATGTCGCCGTAACCCACGGTGGTCAGCGTCACGATAGCCCAATAAATGCCTTTGGGAATGCTGGTGAAGCCGTGTTCCGGACCTTCGACCACGTACATCAAGGTGCCGAACACCGTGACCAACGTGCAGACGCTGAGCAGGAACACGAGGATTTTCTGCTTGCTGCCGCGCAGGGCGTCGAGCAGGTAGTGGGCCTGTTTCAGGTACGGGCCGAGCTTGAGCACCCGGAAGATCCGCAGCATTCGGATGATCCGGATAATCAGCAGGTACTGCGCGTCGCTGTAATACAGCGCGAGGATTCCGGGCACGATCGCCAGCAAGTCCACCAGCCCGTAAAAACTGAACGCGTAGCGCAGTGGTTTGGGCGAGCAATACAGACGCAGGATGTATTCGCTGAGGAAGATGACGGTGAAGCCCCATTCGATGTACGCCAGCACGTTGGCGTAGTTCTGGTGGACTTCATCGATGCTGTCGAGGATCACCACCACCAAGCTTGCCAGAATGATCAGCAGCAGGGTGCTGTCGAAACGGCGCCCGGCCACGGTGTCGGTCTGGAAAATGATCACGTACAGGCGATTGCGCCACGTGTCGTTGTTGTTCATGCAAGTCGCCCTGGCCATAAAATCAGCGCAGCCTAGGTTGATTCTCCCCATGAGCGCAAGACGGGCTTTCGACAGCGCTGTTGCCGAGCATCTGCGCGCCAGCGCGGATCAGCCAGCAGGCAAGGATAAACGGCGCGGTGAGCGTCGCCAGGCCAATGGCGGCGAACAGCGGGGTGACCAGCAGCGCAACGACAATGCCCAGCAGTGGCAGCCACGGTTGTTGGCGTTGCGCACTGAAGGCGAGGGCGGCGAGTACCGCGTTGTAGCTGCCCAGTCCGAGTAGCGCGGTGCTGCTTTCGTGGTGCAGCAGACTCGACGCCAGGCCGATGGCCGACGCGAACAATGCCCAGCAAAAGGCGCGGCGATCAGCGATCAACAGGCCAATGGCGATCAATGCGCCGGCCAGTGGATGATCAAGGAACATCACCTGACCCAGTCCACGCCACTCAGCGGCGAGCAAATTCAGCGTGTTCATCTCGATGTGCGCTGTCGGCGCGGACGGCTCGGCAAACAGCAACAGGATCCAGCTGATTGCCACGAACGGCGAGGTATAAGCCGGTATCGATCGACTGCGGTACACGTGTTTGAGCCATTGCTGTGTGACCATCGCACTCAGGCCGCCAGCCGCCAGGATCAGCGGCGGTAACATTGGCGACCAAGGGAAATACAGGCTCAGCAACAAGCCGAGCAGCACGCCGTTGTAACTGAACAATCCGGCCTGACGATCAGCCTTGGCATAGTTACGCCGTTGTGCGGTGAGCAATCCAGCGACCGCACCGAGCAGCGCGCCGGCAAACAGCACTGGCGCAGTGAGCAGGATCGCCAGCAGGCACAACAGGCCGCAGAGCGGATGGCGCTGGAGGAATATTTGACTGAAACCGTTGAGCAAAGCCTCGGCCCAGTCGGGGCAGTGGGTGTTGAAATGATTGGCAGGCATGTTGAAAAAATCTGGGCAGTTGGAAAATCAAAAGGTCTTGCCAATAACTGTGGCGAGGGAGCTTGCTCCCGCTGGGTCGCGTAGCGGCCCCAACATGGGTTAATGCGGTTCTTCTGTGAAAACCGTCATGCCCTAAAAGCGACGACTGCTGCGCAGCCGAGCGGGAGCAAGCTCCCTCGCCACAGGTTTTGTGTCGCTAGTCAGATCAATGTTTCGATCCGCAGTGAGTTAGTCGATCCCGGCTGCCCGAACGGCACCCCGGCAGTGATCAGCAACGTATCGCCACGCTCGGCCATTCCTTGCGCCTGAGCGATTTCCAGCGCGGTCGAACACACTTCATCGACCTGACGCAGGCGATCGTTGACCACCGAGTGAATACCCCACGCCACGCTCAAGCGCCGTGCCGTCTGCAGGTTCGGCGTCAGGTTGAGGATCGGCGCTTTTGGCCGCTCCCGCGCCGCCCGCAGGCTTGAGCTGCCCGACTCGCTGTAGTTGACCAGCACCGCCACCGGCAGCACGTTGCTGATGCGGCGGATCGCGCAGCTGATGGCATCGGACACCGTCGCCTCGGCTTTCGGTCGGCTGACGTCGAGTTGAGTCTGATAGTCCGGACCGTTCTCCACCTGACGGATGATTTTGCTCATCATCTGCACCGCTTCCAGCGGGTATTCACCGGACGCGGTTTCGGCCGAGAGCATCACCGCATCCGCGCCTTCAGCCACTGCGTTGGCCACGTCGGTGACTTCAGCGCGGGTCGGTGCCGGAGAGAAGCGCATCGATTCGAGCATCTGCGTCGCCACCACCACCGGTTTGCCGAGTTCACGGCAGGTAGTGATGATGTTTTTCTGGATCTGCGGCACGCTTTCGGCGGGTACTTCGACGCCGAGGTCACCGCGAGCCACCATGATCGCGTCGCTCAGTTCGGCGATTTCACGCAGTTGTTCAACTGCAGACGGCTTCTCGATTTTCGCCATCAGGAACGCCTTGTCGCCGATCAGTTCGCGGGCCTCGAGAATGTCCTGCGGACGTTGCACGAACGATAGCGCCACCCAGTCCACACCCAGCTCCAGACCGAAGCTCAGGTCGCGGCGATCCTTGGCGGTCAGTGGGCTGAGGTCGAGCACCGCTTGCGGTACGTTGACGCCTTTGCGGTCCGACAGCTCGCCGCCATTGAGCACGGTGGTGTCGATCGCGTCGGAGTATTTGGTGACCACGCGCAGGCGCAGTTTGCCGTCATCCAGCAGCAGATCCATGCCCGCTTCCAGCGCGGCAATGATCTCCGGATGCGGCAGGTTCACTCGGCGTTCATCGCCGGGTGTGGCGTCCAGATCGAGGCGAAACGCCTGACCGCGATGCAACTGCACCTTACCGTCGGCGAACTTGCCGACGCGCAGTTTCGGCCCCTGTAAATCCATCAGGATGCCCAGCGGATAGTTGAGCTGGCGCTCGACTTCGCGGATCCACTGATAGCGCTGGGCGTGGTCGGCGTGATCGCCGTGGCTGAAGTTCAGGCGGAAGATGTTGACCCCGGCCTCGACCAACTCACGGATGTCGTCGATGCCGTCGACAGCAGGCCCGAGGGTGGCGAGGATTTTGACCTTTTTATCAGGCGTCATGATTTAGAGTTCTCAAGGATCAGAATGGCGCGGAAGTCGTTGACGTTGGTGCGGGTCGGCTCCGTGACGATCAGCGCATCGAGCGCCTCGAAGTAGCCGTAACCGTTGTTGTTATCCAGCTCGTCACTGGCACTCAAACCGAGGGCGGCGGCGCGGGCGTAGCTGTCCGGGGTCATGATCGCGCCGGCGTTGTCTTCCGAGCCGTCGATGCCGTCGGTGTCACCGGCCAGCGCATAAACGCCTGGCTGGCCCTTGAGGCTATCGGTGAGGCTGAGGAGGAATTCGGCGTTGCGTCCGCCGCGGCCATTGCCGCGCACGGTCACGGTGGTTTCGCCGCCGGAAAGAATCACGCACGGCGCCGCCAGCGGCTGACCATGGTTGATGATCTGCCGAGCGATGCCGGCGTGGACCTTCGCCACTTCACGTGACTCACCTTCCAGGTCGCCAAGGATCAGTGTGCTGAAACCGGCCTGACGACATTTCACCGCCGCGGCATCCAGCGATTGCTGCGGGCGGGCGATCAACTGGAAATGGCTGCGAGCCAGGCTCGGATCACCGGGTTTGACCGTTTCCGATTCCGGGCTTTGCAGCCAGTTGCGCACCGACGCCGGGACTTCAATGTTGTAGCGCTTGAGGATCGCCAGCGCTTCGGCGGAAGTGCTCGGGTCGGCCACGGTCGGGCCGGAGGCGATGACCGTGGCGAGGTCGCCCGGCACATCGGAAATTGCGTAGGTATACACAGTGGCAGGCCAGCAGGCCTTGCCGAGGCGGCCACCCTTGATCGCCGAGAGGTGCTTGCGCACGCAGTTCATCTCGCCGATGGTCGCGCCGGATTTGAGCAGGGCTTTGTTGATCGACTGCTTGTCGGCCAAGGTGATGCCTTCGGCCGGCAGGGCGAGCAGGGCAGAGCCGCCACCGGAGAGCAGGAAGATCACGCGGTCGTCTTCAGTCAGATTGCTGACCAAATCCAGCACGCGCTTGGCCACGGCCAGGCCGGCGGCATCCGGTACCGGATGCGCGGCTTCGACCACTTCGATTTTTTCGCACGGAGCGCCGTGACCGTAACGGGTCACCACCAGACCGGATACTTCACCCTGCCAGCAGCGCTCGACCACCTGCGCCATGGCAGCTGCGGCTTTGCCGGCACCGATGACGATCACCCGACCGCTGCGATCAGCAGGTAGATGGGCTTCGAGGACTTGGTTCGGATGGGCCGCGTCGATGGCTGTGGCAAACAGCTCGCGCAGCAGTTGTTGCGGATCGACCGACATGGCGGGCTCCCGGAATTCTTGTTATTCGAAAGGGCGGTAGAGATCCCTGTGGGAGCGAGCTTGCTCGCGAAAGCGATGGATCAGGCAATATCCATGTCGACTGATACGCCCTCTTCGCGAGCAAGCTCGCTCCCACAGGTTCAAGCGGTGGGGCAGTGGCTTTATTTTTTGTCGCGAATCGAGAAGTTGGCCATGTGTTCCAGACCCTTGATCAGCGCCGAGTGGTCCCAGTTGCTGCCACCGATGGCCGCGCAGGTGCTGAACACTTGCTGGGCGTTGGCGGTGTTCGGCAGGTTGATGTTCAGCTCCTTGGCGCCTTGCAGGGCCAGGTTCAGGTCCTTCTGGTGCAGGCTGATGCGGAAGCCCGGATCGAAGGTGCCCTTGATCATGCGCTCGCCGTGCACTTCGAGGATCTTCGACGAAGCGAAACCGCCCATCAGCGCTTCACGCACCTTGGCCGGATCAGCACCGTTTTTCGAGGCGAACAGCAGGGCTTCAGCCACGGCCTGAATGTTCAGCGCGACGATGATCTGGTTCGCCACTTTGGCGGTCTGACCGTCGCCGTTGCCACCGACCAGAGTGATGTTCTTGCCCATGGCCTGGAACAGCGGCAGTGCGCGTTCGAAGGCATCGGCGTCGCCACCGACCATGATGCTCAGGGTCGCAGCCTTGGCGCCGACTTCACCACCGGATACCGGGGCGTCGAGGTATTGCGCGCCTTTTTCGTTGATCTTCTTGGCGAAAGCCTTGGTGGCGGTCGGCGAAATCGAGCTCATGTCGATCACGACTTTGCCTTTGCCGATGCCGGCAGCAACGCCGTCGGCGCGGAACAGCACGTCGTCGACCTGCGGGGTGTCCGGGACCATGACGATGATGAATTCAGCTTCCTGCGCCACTTCGCGCGGGTTGGCCAGGGCGACGGCGCCAGCGGCGACCAGATCGGCCGGAGCGGCGTCGTGATGCGCCGACAGGAACAGGCTGTGACCGGCTTTCTGCAGGTTCGAAGCCATTGGGTGGCCCATGATGCCGGTGCCGATAAATCCGATTTTAGCCATGAGAAAATCCTCTTGTTTTTGTGTAGCCAAATAATCTGCCGAACACACTTTGTGGCGAGGGAGCTTGCTCCCGCTGGGGGGCGAAGCACCCCCAAAACCAGCCACTGTGGTGTGTCAGACAAAATCGGTTTGCAGGGTTTACGACTGCTGCGCAGCCGAGCGGGAGCAAGCTCCCTCGCCACAGGGGTTTTGCAGTGCTGTCAGATTGCGTTGTGGCTCTTGAGCCAGCCGAGGCCTGCCTCGGTGGTGGTCAGCGGCTTGTATTCACAGCCAACCCAACCCTGATAACCGATGCGATCCAGGTGTTCGAACAGGAAGCGGTAGTTGATTTCACCGGTGCCCGGCTCGTTGCGCCCCGGGTTGTCCGCGAGCTGCACGTGGTTGATCTCGCCCAGGTGCGATTGCAGGGTGCGGGCCAGATCGCCTTCCATGATTTGCATGTGATAGATGTCGTATTGCAGGAACAGATTGGCGCTGCCGACCTGCTCGCGAATCGACAGGGCTTGCGCCGTGTTGTTCAGGTAGAAACCCGGGATGTCGCGGGTGTTGATCGCTTCCATCACCAGTTTGATACCGGCCGCCTGCAGCTTGTCGGCCGCGTACTTGAGGTTGGCGACGAAGGTTTTCTCCACGGTCACATCATCAATGCCTTGCGGACGGATACCGGCCAGGCAGTTGACCTGGGTGTTGCCCAGCACCTGCGCGTAGGCAATCGCCAGATCGACCCCGGCGCGGAATTCTTCGACCCGATCCGGCAGACACGCGATACCGCGCTCGCCCTTGGCCCAGTCACCGGCCGGCAGGTTGAACAGCACTTGGGTCAGACCGTTGGCATCGAGCCTGGCCTTGATTTCGGCAGAGCTGAAGTCGTACGGGAACAGGTATTCCACACCACTGAAACCGGCTTTGGCGGCGGCGTCGAAACGGGCAAGGAAATCCTGTTCGGTGAACAGCATGGACAGGTTGGCTGCGAAACGCGGCATGGTGGTCTCCCGTAAATCTTGTGAGGTTCCCCTTGTAGGAGCGAGCCTGTGTGGCGAGGGAGCTTGCTCCCGCTGGGCTGCATAGCAGACCCAGGATTTTCAGGGCCGCTTCGCGCCCCAGCGGGAGCAAGCTTCCTCGCCACATGGCCCGCTCTCACAGGGAGAGCGGTCAGCAGTTAATCAAGCAACGAAATCGCCGTTGGCGCGTCGTTGCCGACCAGTGCCAGGTCTTCGAATTCGTTGACGGCGTTGATCTCGGTCCCCATGGAGATGTTGGTCACACGCTCCAGGATGATCTCGACAATCACCGGTACCTTGAACTCTTCGATCATCTGTTCGGCCTTGCGCAGGGCAGGGGCGATTTCCGATGGTTCGAACACCCGCAGGGCTTTACAGCCGAGGCCTTCGGCGACTGCGATGTGGTCGACACCGTAACCGTTGAGTTCCGGCGCGTTCAGGTTATCGAAGGACAGCTGCACGCAGTAGTCCATTTCGAACCCGCGCTGGGCCTGACGGATCAGCCCCAGGTACGAGTTGTTCACCACGACGTGGATGTAAGGCAGTTTGAACTGAGCGCCGACCGCCAGCTCCTCGATCATGAACTGGAAGTCATAGTCCCCCGACAGGGCCACGACTTTCCGGCTCGGATCGGCCTTGACCACGCCCAGCGCCGCCGGAATGGTCCAGCCCAACGGGCCGGCCTGACCGCAGTTGATCCAGTGACGCGGCTTGTAGACGTGCAGGAACTGCGCGCCGGCAATCTGCGACAGACCAATGGTGCTGACGTAGCAGGTGTCCTTACCGAACACCTGGTTCATCTCTTCGTAAACGCGCTGCGGCTTGACCGGTACGTTGTCGAAGTGGGTCTTGCGGTGCAGGCTGGCTTTGCGTTGCTGGCAATCCTGCAGCCAGGCACTGCGGTTTTTCAGCTTGCCGGCGGCTTGCCATTCACGGGCGACTTCGATGAAAACGGTCAGCGCGGCAGCGGCGTCGGAGACGATGCCCAGATCCGGAGTGAACACGCGGCCGATCTGCGTGCCTTCGATGTCAACGTGAATGAACTTGCGGCCTTCGGTGTAGACGTCGACCGAACCGGTGTGACGGTTGGCCCAACGGTTACCGATGCCCAGTACCACGTCGGATTTCAGCAGCGTGGCGTTGCCGTAACGGTGCGAGGTCTGCAGACCGACCATGCCGACCATCAACGGGTGATCGTCCGGAATGGTGCCCCAGCCCATCAGGGTCGGGATCACCGGAATACCGGTCAGCTCGGCGAACTCCACCAGCAGATCGCTGGCGTCGGCGTTGATGATGCCGCCGCCGGCCACCAGCAATGGACGCTCGGCCTGATCCAGCAGGGCCAAAGCCTTCTCGACCTGAATCCGGGTCGCGGTTGGCTTGGCCAGCGGCAGCGGCTGGTAGGCGTCGATGTCGAATTCGATTTCAGCCATCTGCACGTCGAACGGCAGGTCGATCAGCACCGGGCCTGGACGGCCGGAGCGCATTTCGTAAAAGGCTTTCTGGAACGCGTAAGGCACCTGGCCCGGCTCCAGAACCGTGGTCGCCCACTTGGTGACGGGCTTGACGATGCTGGTGATGTCGACCGCCTGGAAGTCTTCCTTATGCATACGGGCGCGGGGTGCCTGGCCGGTGATGCAGAGGATAGGGATCGAGTCGGCCGAGGCGCTGTAGAGCCCGGTGACCATGTCGGTACCGGCAGGGCCGGACGTACCGATGCACACGCCGATGTTGCCGGCCTTGGTGCGGGTGTAACCCTCGGCCATGTGTGACGCGCCTTCGACGTGGCGAGCGAGGACGTGATCGATGCCACCGACTTTCTGCAGGGCGGAGTACAGCGGGTTGATCGCAGCACCCGGAATGCCAAAAGCGGTATCAACCCCTTCACGGCGCATCACCAGAACGGCGGCTTCGATTGCTCTCATTTTGCTCATGGTTTTGTGCCTCTTTACGTTTTGTAATTGTATACAAGTGGCTTTGCGCAGAGTGTATTCACGGCGGACGGCGCAGGTCAATCCATTTTCTCAAGCGTCTGTTTCATTCGTCGGAAGCCGGTTTTGCTGTGGCTTTTCGTCGCATGTGGCGCCTTTCGAGAATTATTGTATACAAAAAAATAATTCATTGTGTTCTATTTGTGGCATCGGTCTGCGGCACTTGAGCGCAGCCCCACGACTTTCCCAATAACAAAATGAGGACGGCACCATGAGCGCTTTAACCTTGAAAGTCGCAGTCAACCTGGTCAACCAGGCCATCAGCACCGGACGCGGCATCAACGCCGCGCCGCTGACCATCGCGGTACTCGATACCGGCGGCCACCTGATCACCCTGCAACGCGAAGACGGCGCCAGCCTGCTGCGCCCGAACATCGCCATCGGCAAAGCCTGGGGCGCCATCGCCCTGGGCAAGGGCTCACGCCTGCTGGCGCTGGACGCCCAACAACGCCCGGCGTTCATCGCCGCACTCAACAGCATGGGCCAGGGCAGCGTCGTCCCGGCCCCGGGCGGGGTGTTGATTCGTGATCAGGCAGGCAACGTGCTGGGCGCGATCGGGATCAGCGGCGATCTGTCGGATATTGATGAGCAGGTGGCGATCAAAGCCGTGGAGGCGCTGGATTTGAGGGCGGATGCGGGGGTGGCGGCTTGATTTTTTAGCGTCTGAACTGAAGTCTTCGCGAGCAAGCTCACTCCCACAGCTTTGTGTTCTGACACATGAAGTGTGAACACCTCAAATCCACTGTGGGAGCGAGCTTGCTCGCGAAGGCGATTCAACGGACACATCTGGCTAACAGTCTTGACGCTTCCTCCCCGTGTGCAGATCTAACCTTTCAGGTCATCTCTTGAAAGGTGCAAAGGAATGCCGAAACTGTCCGCTTCACATCGCTTGCGCTTTGGTCGTTACGACGAGCCCAACCGAATTTATCTACTGACTGCCAATACCCTATATCGCGAACCCGTTTTCCGCGATTTTGCGTTGGGCAGGTTGGTCGTTGCCCAATTTCGAAGCGCCCAAGAGCAGGACTTTGCCGACTCTTTGGCGTGGGTAGTTATGCCTGACCACTTTCATTGGTTGATCGATTTGAAGCGAGGTTCCTTAAGTGACCTGATGCAACGGACAAAATCCTTAAGCGCGCGGGCAGTGAATCTGGCTGCGAAAAGAGAAGGCAGTTTATGGCAGCAAGGATTTCACGATAGGGCGCTACGGCGAGAGGAGGATCTGGTGAAAATAGCGCGATATGTCGTGGCCAACCCATTGCGGGCAGGTTTAGTGCAGAAGCTTGGCGACTATCCGCTGTGGGATGCCATTTGGGTCTGACAGTCAAACCTGGTCGCTCCATTCGCGAGCAAGCTCGCTCCCACATTGGATCTGCGGCGTTCACAAATCCCCGTGGGAGCGAGCTTGCTCGCGAAGCGCTCAACGAGGTCTATCAGTCCGGCTCACACCCCTTCAACACCAACCGAATAATCGTCTGCGCCGCCGCCTCGTAATCCGCCTCGTCCAGTTTGTCCTTGCCGGTGACCGCAGAGATCTGCCAGTCGAAGTCGGCGTAGGTCTGGGTCGCGGCCCAGATGCTGAACATCAGGTGGTTGGGGTCGATCGGGGCGATCTGGCCGCGGTCGATCCAGCTCTGGATGCAGTCGATGTTGTGCTTGGCCTGGCTGTTGAGCTGCTCGACCAGGTCGGCGCTGAGGTGCGGGGCGCCGTGCATGATTTCGCTGGCGAACACCTTGGAGGCGAAGGGCAGGTCGCGGGAGATGCGGATCTTCGAGCGGATGTAGCCACTGAGCACTTCGCTCGGCACGCCGTCCGGGTTGAACGGAGTCGAGGCCTGCAGGATCGGCACGATGATGCTTTCCAGGACCTCGCGGTAGAGGTTTTCCTTGGACTTGAAGTAGTAGTAGACGTTGGGCTTGGGCAATCCTGCCTTGGCGGCGATGTCGCTGGTTTTGGTCGCAGCGAAGCCTTTGTCGGCAAATTCCTCACTGGCGGCACGCAGGATCAGTTCTTTGTTGCGCTCGCGGATTGTGCTCATAAACCCGGTGGTTCCTTGCCTGTTCTGGCGGTTGCGCATGGTAGCACCGGCCTCGCGCAGCGCTCAAGAATGCCCCGGCAAGGGGGCGGACGGACTTCGCTGTCTCGGGGCTGAACGAACCTGCAGATCTTTGGGTGAACTCGGGAGGCGCTGCTAGAGTTCAAGGCAGCGATCAAGCCATTGGCCAGGGATTTGCCTTGTATGGCCGGGCTTCACTTTCAATTGCCGTGTGTGATTGTCGGCCTGTTCGAGTGAAATACCGTGGAAAAACGCAGACGCAGCAAAATCGCCTGGGCCATCGTTGTGCTGGGGCTTGTATTGCTGGCAGTGGTGCTGTGGCTGTTCCTCGCGTCGAACCAGCGCAAGCCCAAGCCACCGCCGCCGGCCGAGCCCGTGGCAACGGTCGCAGTCAAGTTGCAGGATGTGCCGGTGTACATCGACGCCCTCGGCACCGTCACCCCGACCCGCAGCGTGACAGTGATCACCCAAGTCGACGGAATTTTAAGCTCGGTCGAATTCCAGGAAGGCCAGCGGGTGCGCAAGGGCCAGGTGATCGCCCGCATCGATGACCGCGCACTCAAGGCGCAATTGGCGGTGGCCAAGGGTACGCTGATGCACGATCAGGCGTTGCTTGCCAACGCCGTGCGCGATCTGGCGCGCTATCGCGAGTTGATCAAGGTCGGTTCCACCACCCAGCAAACCCTCGATACCCAGGCCTCCCTGGTGCAGCAACTGCAAGGTACGGTCGCTTCCGATCAGGGCAGCGTGCAGAACCTCGAAGTGCAATTGAGTTATTGCACCATCACCTCGCCGGTGGATGGCGTGGTCGGCCTGCGCCAGGTCGATCCCGGCAACTACGTGACCACCACCAGCACCACCGGGATTGCGGTCATCACCCAGATGACCCCGGCCACGGTGGTGTTCGCCGTGCCCGAAGATGATCTGGGCGCAATCAATCAGGCCATGGCCAAGGGGCCGGTGACGGTGCTGGCCTACGACCGCAACAAGCACAATCTGCTGGCCACCGGCAGTCTGCTGGCGCTGGACAACCAGGTCGATACCAGCACCGGCACGATCAAGGTCAAGGCGCAGTTTGACGATGCGGGCAAGACGCTGTTTCCCAATCAGTTCGTCAACGCGCGACTCAAGGCCGACACGCTGACCCAGATCAGCGTGGTGCCGACCCGGGCGATCCAGCACGGCAGCAAGGGCGATTTCGTGTTCGTCGTGGTCGATCCGGGCAACAAGGTCAGCCTGCGCAACATCAAGACCGGCCCGGCGACGGGGGACGTCTCGGCAGTGCTCGACAACGGCGTGAAGGCCGGTGAGCAGGTAGTCACCGAGGGCGCCGACAAACTCGACGATGGCTCTGCGGTGAAAGTCGTCGCGCAGTGAGGAGGCGCCCAACATGAACGTCTCGCGCCCCTTCATCGAACGCCCGGTCGCTACTACGCTGTTGATGGTGGCGGTGCTGTTGCTGGGCATGCTCGGTTATCACTTGCTGTCGGTGTCGGCGTTGCCCGAGGTCGATTACCCGACTATCCAGGTCTTCACTCAATACCCCGGCGCGAGTCCCGAGGTGATCAGTTCGTCGATCACCGCGCCGCTGGAGCGTCAGCTCGGCGAGATGCCGGGCCTCAAATCGATGAACTCCACCAGCTCCGACGGCGCCTCGGTGGTGACCCTGCAATTCGATCTATCGTTGTCGCTGGATGTCGCCGAGCAGGAAGTGCAGGCCGCGATCAACGCCGCCGGCACGTTCCTGCCGGCCAACCTGCCGTATCCGCCGGTGTACAGCAAGGTCAATCCGGCCGACGCGCCGGTGCTGACCCTGTCGCTGACCTCCGACGTGCTGCCGCTGACCAAGGTTGAAGACCTTGCCGACACGCGGCTGGCGCAGAAAATTTCGCAGATCACCGGCGTCGGCCTGGTCACCATCAGCGGCGGTCAGCGCCCGGCGGTGCGGGTCGAGGCCAACACCTCGGCGCTGAACAATCTCGGTCTGTCCCTTGATGACCTGCGCACTTCGCTGGGCACGGCCAACGTCAATCAGGCCAAGGGCAATATCGACGGCAAATATCAGGCGTATTCGATCGGCACCAACGACCAGTTGCAGTCGGCCGAGGAGTATCGCGACCTGGTGATCGCCTACAAGAACGGCGCGTCGATCCGTCTGTCGCAGATCGCCAGTTCGACCCAGGGCCCGGAGAATCCACGCCAGGCCGCGTGGACCAATAGCACGCCGTCGATTGTCCTGAATATCCAGCGTCAGCCCGGCGCCAACGTGATCGACGTGGTCGACCGTGTGCAGCAACTGTTGCCCAAATTGCGCGCCAGTCTGCCGGCGACGCTCAAGGTCAACGTGCTCACCGATCGCACGCAAACCATTCGTGCCTCGGTCACCGACGTGCAGTACGAACTGGGCGTGGCGGTGCTGCTGGTGGTGATCGTGATTTTCCTGTTCCTGCGCAATCTCCCGGCGACGATCATTCCGGCGGTAACCGTGCCGCTGACCCTGGTCGGTACGCTTGCAGTGGCCTATGGGCTGGGCTTTTCGCTGAATAACCTGACGCTGATGGCGCTGACCATCGCCATCGGTTTTGTGGTCGATGACGCCATCGTCATGATCGAAAACATCACGCGTTACATCGAGGCCGGCGACTCGCCGATGGAGGCTGCGCTCAAGGGCTCGGAGCAGATCGGCTTCACGATTATTTCGCTGTCGGTGGCGCTGATCGCGGTGATGATACCGCTGCTGTTCATGGGCGATGTGGTCGGGCGATTGTTCCGTGAATTTGCCATGACCGTAGCGGTGACCATCGTCATCTCGGCGCTGATCACCCTGACCCTGACGCCAATGATGTGCTCGCGCATGCTCAAGCACAGGCACGAGGAGCGCCGGGTCGATTTCTTCGACCGGATCAACGGCTATTACGTCAAGGGCCTGGACTGGGTGTTGCTGCACCGCGGGCTGACGCTGATTTCCATTGTGTTCACCGGGGCACTGACCCTGCTGATCATCGTGGTGATGCCCAAGGGCTTTTTCCCCGAGCAGGACACCGGGCTGATCCAGGGTATTTCCCAGGCCTCGCCGACTATTTCCTTCCAGCAGATGCAGATCGAACAGCAACGGCTGGCCGCACGAATTCTGAAGGATCCAGCGGTGGCCAGCCTGTCGTCGTTCGTCGGTATCGACCAGACCAACCCGACGATCAATCAGGGCAACCTGCTGATCAACCTCAAGCCCCACGGCGACCGCGACAGCAGCGCGGCAGTGATTCGCCGGCTCTCGGACGCCAACGCCGACGACGCCGGGATTCGCCTGTACCTGCACAGCGTGCAGGACCTGACGCTGGACGCCACGGTCTCGACCACCAGCTACCGCCTCGGCCTGCAGGCCACCGACCCGGATGAGCTGGAGCAGTGGACCAACACATTGCTGGCGGCGATCAAGCAGGACCCGATGTTCACCGATGTGCAGAGTCAGGCGATGCAGTTCGGCAATCAGATCCAGCTCAACTTCGACCGCGCCACCGCTTCACGTCTGGGGATCACCCCGCAGGCCATCGACGATGTGCTGTACGACGCCTTCGGCCAGCGTCAGGTGTCGACCATCTACACCCAGCTCAACCAGTATCACGTGGTGATTGCCACTGATCATCCGCCGCACAATCTGGCCGATTTGCTGACCGGGCTCTACGTCGATATTCCCGGCGGCGGGGTGGCGCCGCTGTCCAGCATGGCGACCCTGCAGGTGATTCGCGCGCCGGTGACCATCAACCGCCTCGGGCAATTTCCCTATGCCGACGTGTCGTTCAACCTCGCCCCCGGCCAGACCCTTGGTGCTGCGGTGACCCGGCTCAACGAGATCGAAGCCAAGGCCGGCCTGCCGCTGTCGGTGCAGGCCAATCTGGAGGGGGCGGCGGCGACGTTCCAGGCGTCACTGTCGAATCAGGTGTTTCTGGTGCTGGCGGCGATCATCGTCGTGTACCTGATGCTGGGCATTCTCTACGAGAGCTTCGTGCACCCGGTGACGATTCTTTCGACCTTGCTCTCGGCAGCGCTGGGCGCGCTGCTGGCGTTGCTGATCACCGGCACGCAGTTCGACATCATCGGCCTGATCGGCATCGTGCTGTTGATCGGGATCGTGATGAAGAACGGCATCATGATGGTCGACTTCGCGCTGGAGCTTGAGCGCGAGGGCGGGCTCGATGCCGTGGCGGCAATTCGTCAGGCGGCCGAGCTGCGTTTTCGGCCGATCCTGATGACCAGCATGGCCTCGCTGTTTGGCGCGGTACCGCTGGCGCTGGGCACCGGGATCGGTTCGGAACTGCGACATCCGCTGGGCATCGCGATCATCGGCGGGCTGCTGCTCAGTCAGTTGTTGACGCTGTTTTCGACCCCGGTGATTTTCCTCGCCATGCACAGTCTGGAGCAGCGTTTCACTCGGCGCCGGCCAGCGCTGGTCGAGGCCTATCGCGATGAACCTTAGCGCGCCGTTCATCCAGCGCCCGATCGCCACCACGTTGCTGGCGGTGGGGCTGGCGCTGTTCGGCGTGTTGGCGTTCAACCTGCTGCCAGTGGCGCCGCTGCCGGAAGTGGATTTCCCCACCATCAGCGTGCGCGCTTCGTTGCCCGGCGCTGATCCGAGCACTGTCGCATCGTCGGTGGCGACGCCGCTGGAGCGCCAGTTCGGGCAGATCGCCGGGGTCACTGAAATGACCTCGTCGAGTTCGCTGGGGGCGACGCGCATCACCCTGCAGTTCGACCTCAACCGCGACATCGACGGCGCGGCCCGGGACGTGCAGGCGGCGATCAACGCGGCGCGCAGCAATCTGCCGAGCGACCTGTCCGGCAACCCGACCTACCGCAAGGTCAACCCGGCCGACTCGCCGATCCTGATCCTCAGCCTGACCTCCGACACGGCGACACGCGGACAGATGTATGACGTGGCCTCGACCCTGCTTGAGCAACGCCTGTTGCAAACCACCGGGGTCGGCGACGTCACGGTGGGCGGCGCGGCGCTGCCGGCGGTACGCATCGAGCTCAACCCGGATCGGCTCAACCGCTATGGCGTCAGCCTCGAACAGGTGCGCCAGGTGATTCAGGCGTCCAACGTCAATCTGCCCAAGGGCACGGTATCACTCGGCGCTCAATCCTATGGTCTCAAGGCCAACGACATGCTCTATCAGGGCGCCGATTACGGGCCGTTGGTGGTGAAGAAAAACAATGGCGATCTGGTGCGCATTTCCGATCTGGGCGACGTCACCGAAGACGTCGAAGACCTGCGCAACTTCGGCCTGTCCAACGGCAAACCAGCGGTGCTGCTGGTGGTGTTCAAGCAGCCCGGGGCCAACGTCATCGACACCGTGGATGCGGTGAAGGCCGACCTGCCGTTTCTGCAAAGTTCGATCCCTTCGGCGATCAAGATCAACATCCTGATGGATCGCACCACCACCATTCGTGCGTCGTTGCATGACGTGGAAATGACCCTGCTGATTTCCATCGCACTGGTGACGCTGGTGACGTTCGCGTTCTTCCGCGACTGGCGCAGCACGCTGATCCCGGCCATTGTCGTGCCGTTGTCGCTGCTCGGCACGTTTGGTGCGATGTACTTTCTCGGCTATAGCCTGAACAACCTGTCGTTGATGGCGCTGACCATTTCCACCGGGTTTGTGGTGGACGATGCGATCGTGGTGGTCGAGAACATCATGCGCCATCTGGAGAAGGGCGAAAGCCGTGTGCAGGCGGCGCTGGCCGGGGCGCGCGAGGTCGGCTTCACGGTGATGACCATCAGTGTGTCGCTGGTGGCGGTGTTCATTCCGTTGCTGCTGATGGGCGGCATAGTCGGGCGACTGTTTCGCGAGTTTTCGATTTCGCTGTCGGTGGCCATCGTGATTTCGATGCTGGTATCACTGACCGTGACGCCGATGCTCGCCAGCGTGCTGCTGCGTACCAATGAGCAGGCTGGGGACGGCGAAGATCATCCGGATTCGCGCTTTCACCGCTTCTATGACCGCACCCTGGGCTGGGTGGTGGAGCATTCGTTCCTGATGGGGTTGCTGACGTTGCTGGTGATCGTGCTGGCGTGCGTCCTGTACGTGATGGTGCCCAAGGGCTTTTTCCCGCAGGAAGACACCGGGCGCATGTCCGGCAGCATCATCGCGGCGCAGAGCATTTCCTTCGGGGCGATCCAGTCGAACTTCAGCGAGATCAACCAGAAGGTGCTGAGCAATCCGAACGTGGCCACCGTCGGTGGTTTTGTCGGCGGTGGCGGCGGGATCGGCGGCGCGGTGAACAGTGCGCAGTTGTTCATCACCCTCAAATCACTGGCCGATCGCAAGGACAGCGCCGATCAGGTCATCGGGCAGATTCGCCGCACCCTGGGCGACATGCCCGGCACGCGCCTGTACCTGCAATCAGCGCAGGACATCACCGTTGGCGGGCGGCAGAGCGGGGCGCAATATCAGTACACGATGACCGCCGATGACCAGAGCACCCTCGATGAATGGGTGCCCAAAGTCGTGGCGGCGCTGCACACCTTGCCGCAATTGACCGACATCAACACCGATCAGCAGGACAACAGCCTGATGGCCAGCGTCACCGTCAATCGTGATGCGGCGGCGCGACTGGGCGTGAGCATGTCGGCCATCGACCAGACGCTGTACGACGCGTTCGGCCAGCGTCAGGTCTCGACCATCTACCGTTCCGCCAACCAGTACCACGTAGTGATGGAAGTTGCGCCGCCGTACTGGGCTGACCCGGCCACCCTGAAAAATGTCTACGTGCCGGTGGGCACGGCGGCCGTCACCACCAAGGGCGCTGCGGCGGCGCCCAACCTCAGCGCCACCGCCTCGCAACCGTTGGTACCGCTGTCGGCTGTTGCTGATTATTCGGTGGGGCGCACAGCGATTTCGATCAGTCATCAGGGCACCTTTCCAGCGGTGACCGCTTCGTTCAACCTCGCGCCAGGCGTATCCATCGGTCAGGCGACGGCGTTAGTTGAAAACGCCGTGAAGCAATTGCGCATGCCGGCCAGCGTGGTCGGCCAGTTCGCCGGCACCGCGCAGGTGTTCCAGTCTTCGGTGGCCAGTGAACCGTTGCTGATCGTCGCGGCGCTGCTGTCGGTGTATGTCGTGCTGGGGATGCTTTACGAGAGTCTGGTGCATCCGCTGACGATTCTTTCGACCTTGCCCTCGGCCGGGGTCGGTGCCTTGATCGCGTTGCTGCTGACGGGGACTGAACTGTCGATCATCGCGCTGGTGGGGGTGATTCTGTTGATCGGGATCGTGAAGAAGAACGCGATCATGATGATCGACTTCGCCATCACCGAGCGCCGCGAATTCGGCCTGAGCGCGAAAGAAGCGATTCGCCGCGCCTGTCTGATCCGTTTCCGGCCGATCATGATGACCACGCTGGCGGCAATTCTTGGCGCACTGCCGCTGGTGCTCGGCACCGGCTATGGCTCGGAGTTGCGCCGACCGTTGGGGATTTCGATCATTGGCGGCTTGCTGTTCAGCCAGTTGCTGACGCTGTACACCACGCCGGTGATCTACCTTTGGCTGGATCGGGCGTCGCAGCGCCTGAAGCGTAAGGAGCAATAGATGAAACGTCGCAAATCCCCTGTGGGAGCGGGCTTGCTCGCGAAGGCGTCGGGTCAGCCAGCATTGATGGTGAAGGTGAAATCGCTTTCGCGAGCAAGCCCGCTCCCACAGGGGTTAGTGCTGGCATTGATCATGGCGCTGTTGTTGAGTGGCTGCATGGTCGGTCCGGATTATCAGAAACCGGCCATGGAACTGCCGACCTCCTTCAAGGAAGGCACCCAATGGCAGCGCGCCCAGGCCAATCCGCAGGGGGCGCTGAACAGCCAGTGGTGGCGGATTTATCAGGATCCGATACTCAACGATCTGGTCGAGCGCTCGGCCAGGGCCAACCCGTCGATCATTGGCGCCGAAGCGGCGTATCGGCTGGCGCAGGCACAAGTGGCGTCGAGCCGCGCCGGGTTGTGGCCGACGGTGGGCGTGGGCTTGTCCGGCGCGCGCGGGGTCGGTGGCGGGGCCAGCGGCAGCACCACCAGCGGCTTGACCGGCACCAGCAGCAGTGGCGGCACCGTCGAGCAATCCGTCAGCGCGACCTTGAGCGCCAGTTGGGAACCGGATCTGTGGGGCCAGGTGCGGCGCGGCATCGAATCGAGCCAGGCCTCGCTGCAATCGTCCGATGCCTTGCTGGCCGGGGTGCGGCTGTCGATTGGAGCGAGCGTAGCGACCAATTATCTGGGGCTGCGGCAACTGGATATCGACATCGATCTGTTGCAGCAACAGCAGACCATCAACCAGCAACTGCTGACGATGATCCAGGCGCAAACCGTGCAGGGTACGGCGACCAACGATCAATTGCTGGTGGCGCAGGATCAATTGAGCACGGTGATTGCCGCGCTGCAAACCGCGCAGCGTTCACGCGAGCAGGCCGAGCATGCATTGGCGGTGCTGGTGGGCGTGGCGCCGGCGCAGTTCAATCTGTCCAAGGCTGCCGACTATCAGTTCACCACGCCGATGCCGCCGCCGGTGCTGCCGTCGAATCTGCTGCTGCGGCGTCCCGATGTGGTCTCGGCCGAACGCCTGGCAGCAGCGGCCAACGCGCGAATCGGCGTCGCCGAAGCGGCGTTTTTCCCGACCCTGAGCCTGACCGCCGAAGGCGGTTTTCGCGGCACGGCGCTGGGCGGTCTGTTCTCGGTGCCGAACCGCATCTGGACCCTCGGCCCGGCGCTGGCCGAAACGATTTTCGACGGCGGCGCCCGCGCAGCCGCCAAGCAGGAAGCCGAAGCCACCTACGATCAGGACGTGGCGAATTATCGCGGCACGGTGCTCGGTGCGTTGCAGAACGTCGAGGACAACCTGTCGGCGATCAATCACCTGCACACCCAGGCGCAGGCCTACGAGCAGATGTTTCAGCGCAATCAGCAATTGTTCGGCAGCCAGCAGGCGCAGCAGCGCGCGGGCACGGTCAGCCAGCAAGCGGTATTGACTCAGCAATTGGTGCTGTTGCAGGCCGAGCAGAACCTGCGCGACACGCAAGGTTTGCTCAGTCAGGGCAGTGTCGCGCTGTTCCAGAGCCTGGGGGGTGGCTGGCAGGTGCCTTAGCGTCTCGCTCCCGTGAGTGCGGCGCGGTATGCTGCGCGCACTTTTTTCATGTAGGGAAGCCTGACCCATGGCAGGAAGCAGTTTGCTGGTGCTGATCGACGATATTGCCACCGTTCTGGATGATGTGGCGTTGATGAGCAAAATGGCCGCGAAGAAGACCGCCGGGGTGCTCGGTGACGACTTGGCGCTCAATGCCCAGCAAGTCTCCGGCGTGCGCGCCGAGCGGGAAATTCCCGTGGTCTGGGCGGTGGCCAAGGGCTCGTTTCTCAACAAACTGATTCTGGTGCCGTCGGCGTTGGCGATCAGTGCGTTTGTGCCGTGGCTGGTGACGCCGCTGTTAATGGTCGGCGGCGCCTATCTGTGCTTCGAAGGCTTCGAGAAACTCGCGCACAAGTTCCTGCACAGCAAGGCCGAAGATGACGCCGGACATGCGCAATTGACCGAGGCCGTGGCCGAGCCGAGCACCGATCTGGTGGCTTACGAGAAGGACAAGATCAAAGGCGCGATCCGCACCGATTTCATCCTTTCGGCGGAAATCATCGCCATCACGCTCGGCACCGTGGCCGACGCTTCGCTGACCCAGCAAGTGATCGTGATGTCCGGCATCGCCATCGTCATGACTGTCGGTGTCTATGGTCTGGTGGCCGGCATCGTCAAACTCGACGACCTCGGCCTGTGGCTGACGCAGAAACCCGGTGCCGCAGCGAAAAGCATCGGCAACGCGATCCTGCGCGCCGCGCCGTACATGATGAAAGGCCTGTCGGTGATCGGCACGGCGGCGATGTTCCTGGTCGGCGGCGGCATCCTCACCCACGGCATTCCTGCGGTGCATCACTGGATTGAAAGTGTGGGGGCGGCGTCCGGTAGTGTCGGGTTTGCAGTCCCGGTGCTGCTCAATGGCGTGGCCGGGATTATTGCCGGGGGCGTGGTGTTGCTCGCGGTGAGCCTGGTTGGCAAATTGTGGAAGGCTGTGCGGGCGTAAGGACGCCCGCAGGTGTTCATGCCGGGCGATCAGCGCTCTTCAGCAGATGCTTCGACAGGTAGTGCGCGACGGCTTCATCGGTGCATCGGCCGATGATCTCCGCTTCGGGCAGTGCCTGTCTCAACTCGGCATGTGCGTTGCCCATGAGCACGCCTTTGCCGACACCGGCCAACATGTCGGCGTCGTTCATGGCGTCACCAAACGCGATGCAGGCCTGAATGGGCACGTTGAGGAATTCGGCCAGCTGCTTCAGGGCATTGCCCTTGGAGACGTCTCTGGCCATGACCTCCAGGCACCATGGAAACGTGAATACCGTGCCGATCTGATCGCCCAGCCGTTGTTCCAGCCGCGCCTGCAGCCTGAGCAGGGCGTCATGATCCTTGCTGCGTTGAAAGAAAAACACTTTCTGCACAGCCTGCAGCGGCAGATTCTCGGTCGCGCAGAGTGTTGGCTGGAAGTCCGGGTTCTGGCTGAAGTCCTTCAGGTTTTCGTCTTCTCGACTCATCAGCCAGCCGGATCGGCAGTAAAGGTTGATGGTCAGGTCGGTGTCGGCGCGGGTTTCCTCGAGCAATGTCTGAACAACGGCGGTCGATAATTCCGCGCTCAATGAAAGTCCGCCACAGGCGCTGGAAATGCGCGCGCCATTGGCGGTGATCAGGTGAACCGGCGGTGACTGACTGTCGAGCAATGACTCGACGTCCGTCTGATGCCGACCCGTTGCCAGCACGATGTGATGACCTGCGCGGTTCAGGCTGTGAATCACGCTTTTGGTAAAGGCACCGAAAGTATCGCCTGGCAGCAGCAGCGTGCCATCCAGGTCAGAGGCAATAAGCAAGTACATCATGACTCCTCGGAAGGGATCGCCTGCCCACCCAGTTGACCGGGCGTACGCCGCTGTCTGAAAGACGAAAGGGCGGCGTCAGTCTTTACCCGGGCGGGCACAGAAGGGCAGGCATATGAAAAGAATGTCGGGCGTGCAGACGCGCTGACAAGCTCGGCGGGGCCGATGCTTGCCAGCGGTTGGAAGGGTTTACTCGGCAATCTGCAACTTGCGCGACTCGGTGTAGACGTAACGGACTTTCTCGTACTCGAACGGCGAGTTCATCTGGCCGTAGCGGAAGTTGGTCTGGTAGCGCTTGTCGACCGCGCGCAGGGCCCAGATTTCCGGGTGGTTTTCGCTGACTTTCGACACGTTCAGGTAGTTGATCGCCGATTCGGCGGTGTAGTCGACGGCCAGGCCGGCGGTGTCGCGGATGTTCGACGGGCCGAGGATCGGCAACACGAAGTAGGCGCCGCCCGGTACGCCGTAGAAGCCCAGGGTCTGACCGAAGTCTTCGCTCTGGCGCGGCAGGCCCATCGCGGTGGCCGGATCCCACAGACCGGCGACGCCGATGGTGGTGTTGAGCAGCAGCCGCGCCGTGGTTTCCATCGAGCGCTTGCCCTTGAACTGCAGCAGGCTGTTGACCAGGTTCGGCACGTCGCCGAGGTTGTTGAAGAAGTTGCTCACCCCGGTACGCAGGAAGCTTGGCGTCACGTAGCGATAACCGTCGACCACTGGCAGGAACACCCATTGGTCGAAGCGGTAGTTGAAGTGGTAGACGCGGCGGTTCCACGACTCCAGCGGGTCGTAAACGTTGAGCGCGTTAAGCGTCGAGCGTTCGAATTCACGCTGGTCCAGACCCGGGTTGAACTTGAGTTTGGACAGCGGTTCCTTGAAGCCGTCGTTGTCGACCACCACGGGCGCGTTGGCTTTGCTGTTGTCGGCCTGGGCCACGCCTGCACTGAGGAGCGCTGCAATCAGCAGGAGATATTTAGCCACGGAAGAACTCCAGCATGGCGTCGCTGTTGACGCGGTAGTTAAGGTTGCCGCAATGGCCGCCGTAAGGATAAACGGTCAGGCGATCGCCGAAGGTCTTGCGCAGGAAACCGAGGTCGCCGGGGCCGAGGATCACATCGTCGGCGTTATGCATGACGGCGATTTTCGGGCTGTCGTGCAGGTAATCCTTGAGCGCGTACAGGCTGACCTGGTCGATCAGTTGCAACAGACTGCCGCCGTCGGTGCGCGCACGCCACATCGGGATCACCTGTTCGGTCAGGTAGCAGTCGAAGTCGCATTGCAGCGCACGCTTGAGGAATGGCGTGAGGCTGGTGCCTTCGGTGATCGGGAATTTCGGCGGGGTGATCAGGCCGCGACGGTTGATCAGGTCGGAAGTGAAGGCAATGTCGGCCGCCGAGAAACGGAACGAGGTGCCGATCAGCATCGCCATCTGTTCGTTGGTCAGATGCTGTTTCGACTGCTGGAAGTCGTAGAGCAGGGCGTCGTTGAGGTCGATGTAGCCTTTCTGCTGGAAGTAGCGGGTCAGCTTGTTCAGCACCAGTTCATAGAAGGTGGTGCTGTTGTTGATGCCTTTCACCTCGGTCTGCACCAGCTTGTCGAGGTTGGTGATCGAGGTATAGAGGTTGACCGGCGGGTTGAGCAGCAGGACTTTCTTGAAGTTGAAGCTGCGCCGGGTTTCGTCCAGGTGCGCAACGAACGCGGCATCCAGCGCACCGAGGCTGTAGCCGCTGAGGTAGTACTCGGTGACCGGCAATTTGGGATGTTGCGCGCGCACGGCTTGCATCACTCGGTACATGTCTTCGGCGTCTTCCTTGGTGATGCCCGGGGTGGCGAAGCGTGAGGCGGCGCTGATGAAGTCGAAGCTGGTCGGCGACGACAACTGCACGACGTGGTAGCCGGCCTTGTAATAGAGCTTCTTCAGGTATTCATTGATCGCGCTGTCATAGCGCGCGCCGGTGCCGGCGATCAGGAAGATCAGCGGCGCCGGTTTGTCCTGTTCGGCGATGCGGTACGTGAGTTTTTTCACGGCCCAGAAATTGTCCGGGAGAATGAATGCCCGTTCCGGGCGCAGGGTAATGCTGTGGTCGGACTGGTTGATCTCGTCGTCCGACGGCAATTCCGGGCGCAGGTCCGGTGGCGTCGTGGCGATGGTCGCCTCGAACGGGTTGGTCAGGGGATAGCCATAACCGGCGGCATCGATATCCACCGCCAGTGCGGACGCACTCAGAATAAGGCCGCAGAAAAGCGCGGCGAAGCGCAAGGAACGGAGCATGACTGGATCCCTTAAAGGAAGGTGCCGAATGAAGTTCGCAGGCTATGACCACCGGGGTTGCGCCAAAGTGCCATGCCTCGGCACCAAACAGGCAGAATTCGGAGTAATAGTAGCTGGACGATACACTTTGCAAGGCGCGGATGACCAGTTAACAGTTGTTAGTACTTGCCAACGGTACAAGTGCGATTAAGCTGGCCGCCGATTTCGTTGATTGGAGAGATTCATGTCCCGCCGCTTGCCCGTGATCCTGTTGCTCGTTCTGTTGCCGCTGTGGCTGGCCGCCAGTTATGGCGCGCGTTATGGCTTTATGGAGGACGGTCGGTGGGTTGGCATCTGCGTCGATGAAGCGAGCCGTTGGGAATGCTCGGTACGTTCGAACCTGGGGCTGATGATCCACTTCAAGGTACTGGGCTGGACCGCGCTGGGTGCGGCGCTGCTGGGTTTTGTGTTGCCGGGGCGGGCAGGGTGGTGGCTGGCGGTGCTGGCGCTGGTGTTCGGGTTGCCGGCGCTGGCGTTGTACAACACCACGCTGGCGGTATTTGCGGTGGTGATTGCCGGGTTGCGGTTGGTCCGGGAATCCCGTAGCGCCTGATCCTCAGCCTTCGCGAGCAAGCCCGCTCCCACATTTAATCGAGTTCCTTCAGTTGGAATGCAATCAAATGTGGGAGCGGGCTTGCTCGCGAAGGGGCAAGACTGGCCTCTGGAGATCAGCCCTTGCGAACCCGCAGGCAGCGCCAAAGTGCCGCCACCAGCAACCCGCTGACCAACGCCCAGCCCCATGCCTGCTGATTCAACAATCCTTCTTCATACAACTGCGGCGCAATGCCGGCGCCGATGATAAAGGTCAGCAGGGCGATTTCCCGACGCGGCACGCTGACCGGCCGGCACACGTAAACCAGCGCCGGCAAGATGAACGCCATGCTGGCAAAGCTGCGATAACGTGCGTCGAAGACCATCTCCAGCATCATCACCGCCGCCGCGAAACCTGCCAGCGCCACCAGCCAGCCGGCACGGCGCTCGAGCCGATTGAAGGCACGTTCACGCCAACCCTGGCGGGCGCTCAGGCTCAGCGCGGCATGGGCCAGCACCAACAGATTCAAGACCGTCAGCAAACCGACCCACAGCCATTCGCTGGCAAACCGCGTGGTCACTCGCGCCAGATCACCCCAGGCGCCGATCGAGCAGGCGGCCAGCGCACCGAGCAGCGGCAGGATCAACGCCGATCGGGTGGTGCGCACCCGGCCGCCGAGCAGCAGCGTGCCGAGGAAGATCAGCCCGCCAACCCCCAGCCATTCCTTCCAGTACGGCACGTTGGTCACTGGTCCGGCGAGCACGCCCTTGTCCTGGCGATCGGCATCGAACAGGCCCCAATAGCCGCCCACCGCACCTTCGCTGCCACGCTTCCATGGCTGGTCGAACGCCTCGATCAGGTTGTAATGCCAGCCTTCCTTCTCGGCCATCGCGACAAAGCCACGAATGAACTTGGCCTCGTTGACCCGGCTCGGCAGGGCGGTCTCGCGCTGGCGACCTTCGCTGGGCCAGCCGGTCTCGCCGATCATCACGTCCTTGGGCGCGAACTTGTTGCCGAACACCTGACGCACATCCGCCACATGTTGCAGGGCGACGTCGATGTTCGACGGATCATCTTCCCAGTACGGCAGCAAGTGAATGGTCAGGAAGTCCACCGCCGGCGCGACTTCCGGGTGCTTGAGCCAGAACTCCCAGACATCGGCGTAGGTCACCGGTTGCTTGACCTGGCTTTTGACCTTGTTGATCAGTCTGGCCAGTTGCGCGCCGGTGACTTCCTTGCGCAGCAAGGCTTCGTTGCCGACGATCACCGCGCTGACCACATCCGCGTTGGCGTTGGCCGAGGCGATCAACTGGTCGACCTCTTTTTCGGTGTCCACCGGGTTGCTGTTGACCCAGGCGCCGATCATCAGCTTCAAACCGTGTTTGCGCGCCAGATCCGGCAGCGCTTCGAGGCCGGTCATCGAGTAGGTGCGGATGCATTGAAAACGCGTCGCCAACAGGGCGAGGTCAGCGTCCATGCGCTCCGGGCGCAGTTCGAACGGTACGTCGAACGGCGACTGATCCTTGTCGAACGGCGTGTAGGAGGCGCATTGCAACTTGTGCGTCGGGGTCGCGGCGTCCGGCAGGATCACCGGTTTGCCGAGGCCGTACCAGAAGCCACCGAGGGCAAACAGGCCGAGCAGGCAGGCGAAGAGGTAAGGAAGAAAGGGAAAGCGGGAAGTCGCGGACATGGTCAGGCCGAGTGGCTGCAAAGCGACGCATGTTACCTGCATTTTTCAGCGGTTGGTGGCCTGCATGATTTGCCCATGCAAAGTTCGGGCGGATTGTCTGGCGCCATTTATTCGGAGGCGATTAATGGCCTTCTGATGTCGTTTCTCGGTGTATTGAGGTCGCTGACAGAGCAGGTCGCTGCGGGCGTCAGGCCGATGATCGAAAGCGTCAGCACTCCACTGGCGTTCAAGCGAGTTTGCGGTCAGGCGTGATGGGGGCGCTGTGCACCATAACAATACGTTGACGATGCCCGGCATCCGTTGGGCGCAGCATTTCGGGGAAGTAAACGATGAAGATGCGACGACTTTTAGGCGCAGGTGCCGCTCTGGTGCTTGCGATGAGTTCCACATTCGCCAGCGCTGAAAAACAGACCCTGAACATCGGTTACGTTGACGGCTGGTCCGACAGCGTCGCGACCACCCATGTGGCGGCCGAGGTGATCAAGCAGAAACTCGGCTACGACGTGAAGTTGCAAGCCGTCGCCACCGGGATCATGTGGCAGGGCGTGGCCACCGGCAAACTCGATGCGATGCTTTCAGCCTGGCTGCCGGTCACCCACGGCGAATACTGGGCGAAGAACAAGGATCTGGTCGTGGATTACGGCCCGAACTTCAAGGATGCGAAAATCGGCCTGATCGTGCCGGAGTACGTCAAAGCGAAATCGATCGAAGACCTCAAGACCGATGACAGCTTCAAGAACCGCATCGTCGGCATCGACGCCGGTTCAGGCGTAATGCTCAAAACCGATCAGGCGATCAAGGATTACGGCCTGGACAAATATACGCTCAAGGCCAGTTCCGGCGCCGGCATGATTGCCGAGCTGACCCGCGCCGAGAAAAAGAACGAATCGATTGCGGTCACCGGTTGGGTGCCGCACTGGATGTTCGCCAAGTGGAAACTGCGCTTCCTCGACGACCCGAAAGGCGTGTACGGCGCGGCTGAAACCGTGAACAGCATCGGCAGCAAAGAGCTGGATGCCAAAGCGCCTGAAGTCGCCAAGTTCCTGAAAAACTTCCAGTGGGCGTCGAAAGACGAGATCGGCGAAGTCATGCTGGCTATCCAGGACGGCGCCAAGCCAGAAGCGGCGGCCAAGGATTGGGTCGCCAAGCACCCGGATCGCGTGGCTGACTGGACCAAATAAAAGTACCAACAACGCCTGACCCCTGTGGGAGCGAGCTTGCTCGCGAAAGCGGTGTAACAGTTGACAGAAATGTTGGCTGACACGACGCCTTCGCGAGCAAGCTCGCTCCCACATTTGTTTCCAGCGACAAGTCCCGTCTTGCAGGGTTTACGGCTCTCTCAACGCCTCTTTCCAACTCTTTCGGCTAATTACCGTCCGAAAATTGGCGAAAACGTCATGTCGTTCTAATACTAAGGTCGTCTGGAACCCGTTCCGCAGCCGCATACAGTGGATACGTTCCAACAATAATCTGTGCTGCGAGGATAAAAACAATGAACGACAGCATTTACCTCTCGATTCAAAACAGCCCGCGCTTCAAGGAGCTGGTGAGAAAAAGGGAACGATTCGCCTGGATTCTCTCGGCAATCATGCTCGGGCTTTACTCCGCATTCATTCTGCTGATCGCGTACGGGCCGCAAGTGCTCGGGGCGAAACTCAGTCCCGGGTCTTCGATTACCTGGGGTATTCCGATTGGTGTCGGCCTGATTGTCTCGGCCTTCATCCTGACCGCGATCTACGTACGGCGCGCCAACGGCGAGTTTGACGACCTGAACAATGCGATTCTCAAGGAGGCTCAGCAATGATCCGGCGTCTACTGGCTCTTTTGAGCATCGCAGCGTTCGCTCCGGCCGTCTGGGCCGCTGACGCCTTGACCGGCGAAGTCCACAAACAACCGCTCAACGTTTCCGCCATCGCCATGTTCGTGGTGTTCGTCGGTGCGACCCTGTGCATCACCTACTGGGCCTCCAAGCGCAACAAGTCGGCCGCCGACTACTATGCGGCGGGCGGCAAGATCACTGGTTTCCAGAACGGTCTGGCGATTGCCGGTGACTACATGTCGGCGGCGTCCTTCCTGGGGATTTCCGCGCTGGTGTTCACCTCCGGCTACGACGGCCTGATCTACTCGATCGGCTTTCTGGTGGGCTGGCCGATCATTCTGTTCCTGATCGCCGAGCGTCTGCGTAACCTGGGCAAATACACCTTTGCCGACGTGGCGTCCTACCGCCTCGGGCAAACCCAGATCCGTACCCTGTCCGCCTGCGGTTCGCTGGTGGTGGTAGCGTTCTACCTGATCGCGCAAATGGTTGGTGCCGGCAAGCTGATCCAGCTGCTGTTCGGTCTCGACTACTACGTCGCGGTGATTCTGGTCGGTATCCTGATGTGCATGTACGTGCTGTTCGGCGGCATGCTGGCGACCACCTGGGTGCAGATCATCAAGGCTGTGCTGTTGCTGTCCGGTGCCTCGTTCATGGCGCTGATGGTGATGAAACACGTCAACTTCGACTTCAACACACTGTTCTCCGAGGCAATCAAGGTTCACCCGAAAGGTGAAGCGATCATGAGCCCGGGCGGTCTGGTGAAAGATCCGATTTCGGCGTTCTCCCTGGGCCTGGCCCTGATGTTCGGTACCGCTGGTCTGCCGCACATCCTGATGCGCTTCTTCACCGTGAGTGACGCCAAAGAAGCCCGCAAGAGCGTGCTGTACGCCACCGGTTTCATTGGTTACTTCTACATCCTGACCTTCATCATCGGCTTCGGTGCGATTCTGCTGGTCAGCACCAATCCTGACTTCAAGGATGCGGCGGGCGCTCTGCTCGGCGGCAACAACATGGCGGCGGTGCACCTGGCTGACGCAGTGGGTGGCAGCATCTTCCTCGGCTTTATCTCGGCGGTGGCGTTCGCGACTATTCTGGCGGTGGTGGCGGGTCTGACCCTGGCCGGTGCTTCGGCGGTGTCGCACGACCTGTATGCCAGTGTGATCAAGAAGGGCAAGGCCAACGATAAGGATGAGATTCGCGTGTCGAAGATCACCACCATCGCATTGGGTGTGCTGGCGATTGGTCTGGGCATCCTGTTCGAAAGCCAGAACATTGCGTTCATGGTTGGCCTGGCGTTCTCCATCGCGGCGAGCTGCAACTTCCCGGTGCTGTTGCTTTCGATGTACTGGAAGAAGCTGACCACCCGCGGCGCGATGATCGGCGGCTGGTTGGGGCTGGTGAGTGCGGTGGGGCTGATGATCCTTGGCCCGACCATCTGGGTGCAGATTCTGCATCACGAGAAGGCGATCTTCCCGTACGAGTATCCGGCGCTGTTCTCGATGGTGATCGCGTTCATCGGGATCTGGTTCTTCTCGATCACCGACAAGTCGGCTGCGGCCGAGAACGAGCGGGCGCTGTTCTTCCCGCAGTTTGTGCGTTCGCAGACGGGGTTGGGGGCGAGTGGGGCGGTTTCGCACTAAGCGCTGATTAGATGTTTTGAGTGAAATGCCCTGGTTGAGAGATCGGGGCATTTTTTTGTGGGCGGTTATCGGGCTGGAATTGGGTGCATATCCATTGCTGCGGTCAAGGCTGCTTAGGGTTCCGCCCTTACGGCGGGTCACTTTTGGCAAACGCCCCAAAAGTAACCAAAAGGTCTGTGCCCTGACGTTCGGCCCTCGCCTGGGCTCGGGTTCCTTCGCTGCGGGATTCATCCGGGGGGGGCAGCGCCTACGGTTTGCTTCGCTGCACCTCCTCTCGCTGTGTTTGGCTGCGCCAAACGGTCGCTGCGCTCCCACCCCCAGATAAATCCCTCCACTCAGCCTGCCGACGGGCCCTCAGATCAAAATCAAAAGCGGTACTCGAGCTAACGCTCATTGTGTTGAGTGGGGCGGCTGCGCCGCAGGGGCAGCATGCAATCTGAACTGTACCTGCTGGCGATGGCGGCCTACGAGCCGACCGATCTCTAACTGAATGCACTCAATCAAAATGTGGGAGCGGGCTTGCTCGCGAAAGCGGCCCGCCAGTCGCCCAATTTCTTAATGAGTGTACCTAGTCCCATGTAGGAACTGCCGAAGGCTGTGATCTTTTGATCTGCTTTGGCTTTGGCTTTGGTTTTTGATCTTCAGGCCCATCGGCAGGCCGAGCGTAGGTGTCCATCAGGGGGTTAGGCGCGCAGCGCCATGCGGCGAAGCCGCATACATCGAGAGGAGGTGCAGCGAAGCAAACCGTAGGCGATGCCCCCTGATGGACACCGTAGCGAGGGAACACTGAGCCTAAGCGAAGTGCCGTACGCCGGGGCAAAGCCTTTTGGGTTACCTTTTCGGCGTCTGGAAAAGGTGACTCGCTGTAAGAGCGAAACCATAGGAGGCCGTTACCGCAGCAACGGATATACACCCCAAACCCCAAACCCCAAACCCCAGTCGGCCCCCAGGCCGCTGCGACCAAACAAACAAAAACGGCCTCTATATAAGAGGCCGTTCCCGATCCAACTTCAAGACGTTATCGCAAGACAGGTCTTATTTGCGGTCTTCCAGCTTGGTGATATCACGCGACTCGTAGCCAGTATACAACTGGCGCGGACGGCCAATCTTGTACGGGCTGGAGAGCATTTCTTTCCAGTGCGAGATCCAGCCGACGGTACGGGCCAGAGCGAAGATCACGGTGAACATGCTGGTTGGAATGCCGATCGCCTTGAGGATGATCCCCGAGTAGAAGTCGACGTTCGGGTACAGCGAGCGCTCAATGAAGTACGGGTCGGTCAGCGCGATCTCTTCCAGGCGCATGGCCAGTTCGAGTTGCGGATCGTTGTTGATGCCCAGTTCTTTCAGCACTTCGTCGCAGGTCTGCTTCATCACAGTCGCGCGAGGGTCGCGGTTCTTGTAAACGCGGTGACCGAAGCCCATCAGCTTGAACGGATCGTTCTTGTCCTTGGCCTTGGCGATGAACTTGTCGATGTTGGACACATCGCCAATCTCGTCAAGCATGGTCAATACGGCTTCGTTCGCACCGCCGTGGGCAGGGCCCCACAGTGCGGCGATACCGGCGGCGATACAGGCGAACGGGTTGGCACCCGAGGAGCCTGCCAGACGCACGGTGGAGGTCGATGCGTTCTGCTCGTGGTCGGCATGGAGGATGAAGATCCGGTCCATGGCCTTGGCGAGTACCGGGCTGATCGGTTTGATCTCGCACGGGGTGTTGAACATCATGTGCAGGAAGTTTTCCGCGTACGTCAGGTCGTTGCGCGGGTACATCATGGGTTGGCCCATGGAGTACTTGTAAACCATCGCTGCCAGGGTCGGCATCTTGGCAACCAGACGGATCGCGGAGATTTCGCGATGCTGCGGGTTATTGATGTCCAGGGAGTCGTGGTAGAAGGCCGAGAGGGCGCCGACTACGCCGCACATGACGGCCATCGGGTGGGCGTCGCGACGGAAGCCGTTGAAGAAGGTTTTCAGCTGCTCGTGAACCATGGTGTGGTTTTTCACGGTGCTGACGAACTGGGCCTTCTGTTCTGCGGTCGGCAGTTCGCCGTTAAGCAGCAGGTAGCAGGTTTCCAGGTAGTCCGACTTTTCAGCCAGCTGTTCGATCGGGTAGCCGCGGTGCAACAGAATGCCGTTGTCGCCGTCGATATAGGTGATCTTCGATTCGCACGAAGCGGTCGACATGAAACCCGGGTCGAAAGTGAAGCGGCCCGTGGCCGTCAGGCCCCGAACATCGATTACATCGGGACCAACGGTGCCGGTTAAAATGGGCAGCTCGACGGGGGCTGCGCCCTCGATGATCAACTGCGCTTTTTTGTCAGCCATGTGGCCTCCTATTTATGCTTGAACCATCAGACAGACCCCCCACGCAGGGCCCGCACCACTATAGTGAGATAAATTCGAATGTCAATTTGCCTAAAGTCTTGCTCCAGAAGGCTTTAAGCGCACTTTTTCCTCGAAATTGACTGCCATTTACGCCTTTTATGCGACTTGTGCAATCAGCTATTGGGGGTAGGTGATTGCGTTGTCATTAGTAGCCTAACTGTCTATACTCGGCCACCGACCGCCAAGGGCTTTTGGGCTTGCTTTCATTGGGGGTCGCATCCCTGGGTGGTGGTTACCTGACCAGTGCACTCCCCAACAACTTTGCCCTGATTGTTAGGGGCTCTTCAGTGTGAAAAAAAAGCCGTGAAAAGCCAACGACCTGTAAACCTAGACCTAAGGACCATCAAACTCCCAGTCACTGCTTACACGTCCATTCTTCACCGTATCTCCGGTGTCATCCTCTTTGTGTGCCTTGCCATCATGCTTTACGCATTGGACAAGTCGCTGAGCTCCGAGGAAGGCTTCGGTCAGGTGAAAGCGTGTCTGACCAGTCCGCTAGCCAAGCTAGTGATTTGGGGCATCCTGTCCGCTCTGCTGTATCACCTGGTTGCCGGTGTGCGCCATTTGATCATGGACATGGGCATCGGTGAGACGCTGGAAGGCGGCAAGCTGGGCTCGAAAATCGTTATCGCCGTTTCCGTGGTGGTAATCGTTCTGGCAGGAGTCTGGATATGGTAACTAACGTCACGAACCTCTCGCGTTCGGGCCTCTATGACTGGATGGCGCAACGTGTGTCGGCGGTCGTTCTCGCGGCTTACTTCATCTTTCTGATCGGATACGTCGTGGCCCACCCAGGCCTCGAGTACGCCCAGTGGCATGAACTGTTCGCTCACAACGGGATGCGTATTTTCAGCCTCCTGGCCCTTGTTGCTCTCGGCGCTCACGCCTGGGTCGGCATGTGGACCATCGCGACTGACTACCTGACGCCAATGGCGTTCGGCAAGTCCGCGACGGCTATACGTTTCCTTTTCCAGGCAGTATGCGGCGTTGCGATGTTCGCTTACTTCGTCTGGGGTGTGCAGATTCTCTGGGGTATCTGAGTCATGGCTAACATTCCAACGATTTCTTTCGACGCCATCATTATTGGTGGTGGCGGTGCCGGCATGCGCGCTGCGCTGCAGCTGGCGCAGGGCGGTCACAAGACTGCGGTGATCACCAAGGTTTTCCCGACCCGTTCGCACACTGTATCCGCCCAGGGCGGCATCACCTGCGCGATCGCGTCCGCTGACCCGAACGATGACTGGCGCTGGCACATGTACGATACCGTCAAGGGTTCCGACTACATCGGTGACCAGGACGCTATCGAGTACATGTGTCAGGAAGGCCCGGCTGCCGTTTTCGAGCTGGACCACATGGGTCTGCCGTTCTCGCGTACCGAACAAGGCCGTATCTACCAGCGTCCGTTCGGTGGTCAGTCCAAGGACTACGGTAAGGGCGGCCAGGCTGCCCGTACCTGCGCAGCGTCCGACCGTACCGGTCACGCGCTGCTGCACACCCTTTATCAGGGCAATCTGAAAGCCGGTACCACGTTCCTGAACGAGTACTACGCGGTCGACCTGGTGAAAAACCAGGAAGGCGAGTTTGTCGGTGTGATCGCGATCTGCATCGAAACCGGCGAAACTTCGTACATCCGCGCCAAGGCCACCGTACTGGCAACTGGCGGTGCTGGCCGTATCTACGCCTCCACCACCAACGCCCTGATCAACACCGGTGACGGCGTTGGCATGGCGCTGCGTGCTGGCGTGCCGGTACAAGACATCGAAATGTGGCAGTTCCACCCGACCGGCATCGCCGGCGCCGGTGTACTGGTGACCGAAGGTTGCCGTGGTGAAGGTGGTTACTTGATCAACAAGCACGGCGAGCGTTTCATGGAGCGTTATGCTCCGAACGCGAAAGACCTGGCTGGTCGTGACGTGGTTGCCCGCTCGATGGTTAAAGAAATCATCGCCGGCAACGGTTGCGGTCCGAATGGCGACCACGTAATGCTCAAACTCGACCACCTGGGCGAGGAAGTGCTGCACAGCCGTCTGCCAGGCATCTGCGAACTGTCGAAGACTTTCGCACACGTTGACCCGGTGGTTGCTCCGGTTCCGGTTGTTCCGACCTGCCACTACATGATGGGCGGCGTTGCCACCAACATTCATGGTCAGGCGATCACCCAGAACGCCGAAGGCGTGGATCAGATCATTCCTGGTCTGTTCGCGGTAGGTGAAGTGGCTTGCGTATCGGTGCACGGTGCCAACCGTCTGGGTGGCAACTCGCTGCTCGACCTGGTGGTATTCGGCCGCGCTGCCGGCCTGCACCTGGAGAAGGCGCTGACCGACGGCATCGAATACGACGACGCTACCGAGTCCGACATCGAAGCAGCCCTGTCGCGTCTGAACGCGCTGAACGGCCGTACCGATGGCGAAGACGTGGCCACCCTGCGTCGCGAGCTGCAAAGCTGCATGCAGAACTACTTCGGTGTGTTCCGTACCGGCGAATACATGCAGAAGGGTATCGCTCAACTGGCTGATCTGCGCAAGCGTATCGCCAACGTGAAGATCAACGATAAGTCGCAGGCGTTCAACACTGCACGTATCGAAGCGCTCGAGCTGCAAAACCTGCTGGAAGTGGCTGAAGCTACCGCCATCGCGGCCGAAGTTCGTAAAGAGTCCCGCGGCGCTCACGCCCGTGAAGACTTCGAAGACCGTGACGACGAAAACTGGCTGTGCCACACCCTGTACTTCCCGGGTGAGAAACGCGTTGCCAAGCGTGCCGTTAACTTCTCGCCGAAGACTGTTCCGACTTTCGAACCTAAAGTCCGGACTTATTAAGGGTGATCGCCATGTTGCAAGTCAGTGTTTATCGCTACAACCCTGATCAGGACGCTGCGCCGTTCATGCAGGAATTCCAGGTCGATACCGGTGGTAAAGACCTGATGGTGCTGGACGTGCTGGCCCTGATCAAAGAGCAGGACGAGGGTTTCTCCTATCGTCGCTCTTGCCGTGAAGGCGTCTGCGGCTCCGACGGCATGAACATCAACGGCAAGAACGGTCTGGCGTGCATCACGCCGCTGTCCGCTGTCGTAAAAGGCAACAAGTTGATCGTTCGTCCGCTGCCAGGTTTGCCGGTTATCCGTGACCTGGTTGTCGATATGAGCATCTTCTACAAGCAATACGAGAAGGTTAAGCCTTACCTGCAGAACGACACGCCGGCTCCGGCCATCGAGCGTCTGCAGTCCCCTGAAGAGCGTGAAAAGCTCGACGGTCTGTACGAGTGCATCCTGTGCGCCTGCTGCTCGACCTCGTGCCCGTCCTTCTGGTGGAACCCGGACAAGTTCCTGGGTCCAGCTGCCCTGCTGCAAGCGTACCGCTTCCTGGCAGACAGCCGTGACACCAAGACATCCGAGCGTCTGGCTTCGCTTGATGACCCGTTCAGCGTTTTCCGCTGCCGGGGCATCATGAACTGCGTCAACGTATGTCCGAAAGGCCTGAACCCGACTAAGGCCATCGGTCACATCCGTAACATGCTGCTTTCGAGCGGCGTGTGATTCAGCTGCTGTAACCGTAGAACCGCTGTAACGAAGAGGCTGTGGCGCGGGCTTCAACCCGCGTCATGGCTATAACCAGAGCAGTAGCCACAAACTGCAGCTCTTATTTTGAAGAAATGAGACAAGCAGGGGCATCCGGGCTGGTACCCGGACTATCAGCGTGATCCTAAGTGGCTTGTTTTGGTCGCTGCATTCGGACTTCTGCAAGTTTGCTCGGTATTGACGCCGATGGTGTTCCCCTAACCGAGGGTGACCAAGCATGCAAGAAAGCGTGATGCAGCGCATGTGGAACAGCGCCTACCTTTCAGGTGGAAACGCTGCCTATGTGGAAGAGCTTTATGAGCTCTACCTGCACGACCCTAACGCTGTGCCAGAAGAGTGGCGCACCTACTTTCAGAAGCTGCCTGCCGACGGCAGCTCTGCCACTGATGTTTCGCACTCCACAATTCGCGATCATTTCGTGCTGCTGGCAAAGAACCAGCGCCGCGCCCAACCGGTTTCCGCCGGTAGCGTGAGCAGTGAGCACGAGAAGAAGCAAGTTGAAGTGCTGCGATTGATCCAGGCCTACCGTATGCGTGGCCACCAGGCAGCCCAGCTGGACCCGCTGGGGCTGTGGCAGCGTCCTGCACCTGCAGACCTGTCGATCAATCATTACGGCTTGACCAATGCCGATCTTGATACGACCTTCCGTGCCGGCGACCTGTTCATCGGCAAAGAGGAAGCGAGCCTACGCGAAATTCACGAAGCGTTGCAGCAGACATATTGCCGCACCATCGGCGCTGAATTTACGCACATCACCGATTCCGAGCAGCGCCACTGGTTCCAGCAGCGTCTGGAAAGCGTGCGTGGTCGTCCGACGTACTCCGCCGACATCAAGAGCCATCTGCTCGAGCGCGTCACTGCCGGTGAAGGCCTGGAAAAATACCTGGGCACCAAATACCCGGGCACCAAGCGTTTCGGTCTGGAAGGCGGCGAAAGCCTGATTCCGATGCTCGACGAACTGATCCAGCGTTCCGGTTCCTACGGCACCAAGGAAGTCGTCATCGGCATGGCCCACCGTGGCCGTCTGAACGTGCTGGTCAACACCTTCGGCAAGAACCCGCGCGAGCTGTTCGACGAGTTCGAAGGCAAGAAGAAGGTCGAGCTGGGTTCCGGTGACGTTAAATACCACCAGGGCTTCTCGTCCAACGTGATGACCGCCGGCGGTGAAGTTCACCTGGCCATGGCGTTCAACCCGTCTCACCTGGAAATCGTTTCCCCGGTGGTAGAAGGTTCGGTTCGCGCCCGTCAGGATCGTCGTAACGACCCGACCGGTGAGAAGGTTCTGCCGATCTCCATCCACGGTGACGCTGCATTCGCAGGTCAGGGCGTGGTCATGGAAACCTTCCAGATGTCGCAGACCCGCGGTTTCAAGACCGGCGGTACCGTGCACATCGTGATCAACAACCAGGTCGGTTTCACCATCAGCAACCCGCTGGACTCGCGTTCCACCGAGTACGCCACCGACGTTGCGAAGATGATCCAGGCGCCGATCCTCCATGTGAATGGCGATGATCCGGAAGCCGTGCTGTTCGTGACCCAGTTGGCCATCGACTACCGCATGCAGTTCAAGCGTGACGTGGTGATCGACCTGGTCTGCTACCGTCGTCGCGGCCACAACGAGGCCGACGAGCCAAGCGGTACCCAGCCGCTGATGTACCAGCAGATCACCAAGCAGCGCACCACCCGTGAGCTGTACGCTGATCGTCTGACCCAGGCCGGCGTACTCGACGCAGAGCGTGTTCAGGCGAAAGTCGACGAATACCGCAACGCGCTGGACAACGGTCTGCACGTCGTGAAATCGCTGGTCAAAGAGCCGAACAAAGAGCTGTTCGTGGACTGGCGTCCGTATCTGGGCCACGCCTGGACTGCGCGTCACGACACGCGTTTCGATCTGAAGACCCTGCAGGAACTGTCCGCCAAGCTGCTGGAAATTCCGGAAGGCTTCGTGGTTCAGCGTCAGGTTGCGAAGATCTACGAAGACCGTCAGAAGATGCAAGCCGGCGGCCTGCCGATCAACTGGGGTTACGCCGAAACCATGGCGTACGCGACCCTGGCGTTCGAAGGTCACCCGATCCGCATGACCGGTCAGGACATCGGCCGCGGTACGTTCTCGCACCGTCACGCTGTGCTGCACAACCAGAAAGATGCTGGCACCTACATTCCGCTGAAACACCTGTACGAAGGTCAGCCACGCTTTGACCTGTACGACTCGTTCCTGTCGGAAGAAGCGGTACTGGCCTTCGAATACGGCTACTCGACCACCACGCCAAACGCGCTGGTGATCTGGGAAGCCCAGTTCGGCGACTTCGCCAACGGTGCACAGGTTGTTATCGACCAGTTCATCACCAGCGGCGAACACAAGTGGGGCCGTCTCTGCGGTCTGACCATGCTGTTGCCGCACGGCTACGAAGGTCAGGGTCCTGAGCACAGCTCGGCTCGTCTTGAGCGTTACCTGCAGTTGTGCGCCGAGCACAACATTCAGGTGTGCATGCCGACCACTCCGGCCCAGATCTACCACTTGCTGCGTCGTCAGGTGATTCGCCCACTGCGCAAACCTCTGGTAGTGCTGACGCCGAAGTCGCTGCTGCGCCACAAACTGGCCGTCTCGACCCTGGAAGATCTGGCCGAAGGTTCGTTCCAGACCGTGATCCCGGAAATCGATGCCCTGGACCCGAAAAAGGTCGAGCGCGTTGTTCTGTGTAGCGGCAAGGTCTACTACGACCTGCTGGAAAAACGCCGTGCCGAAGGCCGTGACGATATCGCCATCGTGCGTATCGAGCAGCTGTATCCATTCCCTGAGGACGACTTGAAAGAAGTCCTGGCGCCTTATACCAACGTCAAGCATGCCGTTTGGTGTCAGGAAGAGCCGATGAACCAGGGTGCCTGGTACTGCAGCCAGCATCACCTGCGTCGCAGCATCGGTAACCTCAACAAGTCTCTCGTACTCGAGTACGCGGGCCGTGAGGCTTCTGCTGCCCCAGCATGTGGTTACGCATCGATGCACGCCGAGCAGCAGGAAAAACTGCTGCAAGACGCGTTTACCGTTTAACGCCTTCGCGCACCTGAAACCGAATTTAAGGAACCACAGATAATGGCTATCGAGATCAAAGCCCCCACTTTCCCGGAATCGGTTGCCGATGGCACCGTTGCCACCTGGCACAAAAAACCGGGCGACGCCGTCAAGCGTGACGACCTGATCGTCGACATCGAAACCGACAAAGTCGTACTGGAAGTGCTGGCTACCGCCGACGGCGTGCTGGGCGCAATCGTCAAGAACGAAGGCGACACCGTTCTGTCCGACGAAGTCCTGGGCTCCATCGAAGCGGGCGGCGCTGCTGCCGCTGCCCCAGCCGCCGCTGCTGCTCCGGCCGCTGCTGCCGCCGCACCGGCTGCTGCCGAAGGCGAAGACGATCCTGTTGCTGCTCCTGCTGCGCGCAAGCTGGCTGAAGAGAATGGCATCAACATCGCTTCCGTTGCCGGCACCGGCAAGGGTGGTCGTGTGACCAAGGAAGACGTGGTCGCTGCTGTTGCCGCGAAGAAAGCCGCTCCGGCTGCCGCACCTGCCAAGGCTGCTGCTCCGGCTGCCGCTGCTCCGGTATTCGCTGCCGGTGATCGCGTTGAAAAACGTGTGCCGATGACCCGTCTGCGTGCCAAGGTTGCCGAGCGTCTGGTTGAAGCCCAGTCGAACATGGCGATGCTGACCACGTTCAACGAAGTCGACATGACCGAAGTCATGGCCCTGCGTTCGAAGTACAAGGACCTGTTCGAGAAGTCCCACAACGGCGTACGCCTGGGCTTCATGTCGTTCTTCGTCAAGGCTGCCACCGAAGCGCTGAAACGCTTCCCGGCGGTCAACGCTTCGATCGACGGCGCGGACATCGTTTACCACGGCTACGCCGACATCGGTGTTGCCGTTTCCAGCGACCGTGGTCTGGTCGTACCGGTTCTGCGTAACGCCGAGCTGATGAGCCTGGCTGAAATCGAAGGCGGCATCGCCACTTTCGGCAAGAAAGCCCGTGACGGCAAATTGTCGATGGAAGAGATGACTGGCGGTACCTTCACCATCACCAACGGTGGTACCTTCGGTTCGATGATGTCGACTCCGATCGTCAACCCGCCGCAGGCAGCGATTCTGGGCATGCACAACATCATCCAGCGTCCTATGGCCATCAACGGTCAGGTCGTGATCCGTCCGATGATGTACCTGGCACTGTCCTACGATCACCGTCTGATCGATGGCAAAGAAGCTGTAACCTTCCTGGTGACCATCAAGAACCTGCTGGAAGACCCGGCTCGTCTGTTGCTGGATATCTGATAGAAGCAGCCATGCGCTGCGGGTAGCGTACCGTCGGAAACGGCGGTGCGGCCCGCAGCGCGCGGCTTGAAGCTTTTCGCTCAAGAGGATTTTTTGAATGTCGCAGAAATTTGACGTAGTAGTGATCGGTGCCGGCCCTGGCGGCTATGTTGCTGCCATCAAGGCCGCGCAGCTGGGTCTCACCACTGCCTGCATCGAGAAGTACACCGACGCTGAAGGCAAGCAGGCCCTCGGCGGTACTTGCCTGAACGTCGGCTGCATTCCGTCCAAGGCGCTGCTGGACAGCTCCTGGAAGTACAAGGAAGCCAAAGAGAGCTTCAACGTTCACGGTATCTCGACCGGCGAAGTCAAAATGGACGTCGCTGCGATGGTTGGCCGCAAGGCTGGCATCGTCAAGAACCTGACCGGCGGCGTTGCCACCCTGTTCAAGGCCAACGGCGTTACTTCGATTCAGGGCCACGGCAAGCTGCTGGCTGGCAAGAAAGTCGAAGTCACCAAGCCGGACGGCTCGGTTGAAGTCATCGAAGCCGAAAACGTCATCCTGGCGCCAGGTTCGCGTCCGATCGACATTCCACCGGCTCCGGTCGATCAGAAAGTCATCGTCGATTCGACTGGTGCACTGGAATTCCAATCCGTACCTAAACGTCTGGGCGTGATCGGCGCTGGCGTGATCGGTCTGGAGCTGGGCTCGGTCTGGTCGCGTCTGGGTGCAGAAGTAACTGTCCTGGAAGCTCTGGACACGTTCCTGATGGCAGCGGACACCGCCGTTTCCAAGGAAGCGCTGAAAACCCTGACCAAGCAGGGTCTGGACATCAAGCTGGGCGCTCGCGTCACCGGTTCCAAAGTCAACGGCGACGAAGTCGTTGTTAACTACACCGATGCCAACGGCGAACAGACCATCACTTTCGACAAGCTGATCGTAGCCGTTGGTCGCCGTCCGGTGACCACTGATCTGCTGGCTGCCGACAGCGGCGTGACCCTGGACGAGCGCGGTTTCGTGCACGTTGACGATCACTGCGCCACCACCGTACCGGGCGTTTACGCCATCGGTGACGTGGTTCGCGGCATGATGCTGGCGCACAAGGCCTCGGAAGAGGGCATCATGGTTGTCGAGCGCATCAAGGGCCACAAAGCCCAGATGAACTATGACCTGATCCCTTCGGTTATTTATACTCACCCGGAAATCGCGTGGGTTGGCAAAACCGAGCAGGCCTTGAAAGCCGAAGGCGTTGAAGTTAACGTCGGCACCTTCCCGTTCGCCGCTTCCGGCCGTGCCATGGCCGCCAACGATACCGGTGGTTTCGTCAAGGTCATCGCTGATGCCAAGACTGACCGCGTATTGGGCGTGCACGTGATTGGCCCAAGCGCTGCAGAACTGGTTCAGCAGGGCGCGATCGGTATGGAATTCGGCACCAGCGCTGAAGACCTGGGCATGATGGTTTTCTCCCATCCGACCCTGTCTGAAGCCTTGCACGAAGCTGCTCTGGCTGTGAATGGCGGCGCCATCCACATCGCCAACCGCAAGAAGCGTTAAGACAATAAGAAACCACGGCGGTAACGGCCCGTCGTGAGCCTTGCGAGCAAGTCTCACCGCGGAATGTCCGCTGGACGCAGTCTTGCGTAGCTGCACCGGGTATCCGGAAAGGCTACGCAAGCAGCAGTCACAGGTGGCGCGGCACTCATCAAGAGCGCAGCGCCGAATGCGCAGTACCTAACGAAGACGGTAAAAAGCATGAATCTTCACGAGTATCAGGGTAAGCAGCTGTTCGCTGAATACGGCCTGCCAGTTTCCACTGGTTACGCAGTAGACACCCCGGAAGCAGCAGCAGAAGCTTGCGACAAAATCGGCGGCAGCGAGTGGGTTGTCAAAGCCCAGGTCCACGCCGGTGGTCGCGGTAAAGCGGGCGGCGTCAAGCTGGTTCGCAACAAAGAAGACGCCAAGGCCTTCGCACAGCAGTGGCTGGGCAAGCGTCTGGTGACTTACCAGACTGACGCCAATGGTCAGCCAGTCACCAAGATCCTGGTTGAATCGTGCACTGATATCGCTAAAGAGCTGTACCTGGGCGCTGTCGTTGACCGTTCGAGCCGTCGCATCGTGTTCATGGCTTCCACCGAAGGTGGCGTGGACATCGAGAAAATCGCTCACGACACTCCAGAAAAAATTCTGAAAGCCACTATCGATCCACTGGTTGGCGCTCAGCCGTTCCAGGGTCGCGAGCTGGCGTTCCAACTGGGTCTGGAAGGCAAGCAAGTTGCCCAGTTCGCCAAGATCTTCGTCGGTCTGGCCAAACTGTTCCAGGATCACGATCTGGCCCTGCTGGAAGTGAACCCGCTGGTGATCAAGGCTGACGGCGATCTGCACTGCCTGGACGCCAAGATCAACATCGACGCCAACGCCATGTACCGTCAGCCTAAGCTGAAGACTTTCCACGATCCGTCGCAAGACGATCCGCGCGAAGCGCACGCTGCCAAGTTCGAACTGAACTACGTAGCACTGGAAGGCAACATCGGCTGTATGGTCAACGGTGCCGGCCTGGCCATGGGTACCATGGACATCGTCAACCTGCACGGCGGCAAGCCAGCCAACTTCCTCGACGTAGGTGGTGGTGCTACCAAAGAGCGCGTGACCGAAGCCTTCAAGATCATCCTGTCCGACACCAACGTCGCGGCAGTACTGGTCAACATCTTCGGCGGCATCGTTCGCTGCGACATGATTGCCGAAGGCATCATCGGCGCTGTGAAAGAAGTCGGCGTGAAAATCCCGGTTGTTGTTCGCCTTGAAGGCAACAACGCTGAGCTGGGCGCTAAAGTACTGGCAGAAAGCGGTTTGAACATCATCGCTGCTACCAGCCTGACCGACGCTGCTCAACAAGTTGTCAAAGCTGCGGAGGGCAAATAATGAGCGTCCTGATCAATAAAGACACCAAAGTTATCTGCCAGGGTATTACCGGTTCGCAAGGTAGTTTCCACACCCAGCAAGCCATCGAATACGGCACCAAGATGGTTGGCGGCGTAACTCCGGGCAAAGGCGGCACCGAGCACCTGGGTCTGCCAGTGTTCAACACCGTTAAAGACGCAGTTGCTGCCACTGGCGCTACCGCCAGCGTGATCTACGTTCCGGCTCCTTTCTGCAAGGACTCGATCCTGGAAGCAGCGTTCGGCGGCATCAAGCTGATCGTCTGCATCACCGAAGGCATTCCTACCCTGGACATGCTGGACGCTAAAGTTAAGTGCGACGAGCTGGGTGTTACCCTGATCGGCCCTAACTGCCCAGGCGTGATCACCCCAGGCGAATGCAAGATCGGCATCATGCCAGGTCACATTCACTTGCCAGGCAAGGTCGGTATCGTTTCGCGTTCCGGCACCCTGACCTACGAAGCTGTGAAGCAGACCACTGACGCCGGTTTCGGTCAGTCGACTTGCGTCGGCATCGGTGGTGACCCGATCCCGGGTTCGAACTTCATCGACATCCTGAAGCTGTTCCAGGAAGACCCGAAGACCGAAGCGATCGTGATGATCGGCGAGATCGGCGGTTCGGCTGAAGAAGAAGCGGCTGCCTACATCAAGGCACACGTGACCAAGCCGGTTGTTTCCTACATCGCTGGTGTGACTGCTCCTCCGGGCAAGCGCATGGGCCATGCTGGCGCAATCATCTCTGGCGGCAAAGGCACTGCAGACGAGAAATTCGCTGCGCTGCAAGACGCAGGCGTAAAAACCGTGCGTTCGCTGGCAGACATCGGCAAGGCCCTGGCCGAGCTGACCGGTTGGGCTGTCAAGTAAGCCTCGTGCTTGACTGACGCTTCACCAGACAAAGGCCACCTTCGGGTGGCCTTTGTTGTTTCTGGCATCTGGGTTTTGAGTGGATTCTTGTGGCGAGGGAGCTTTCTCCCGCTGGGCTGCGAAGCGGCCCTAATGCAATCTTCGGATTCATGAGTGTTTTCGGGATATGCGCCTGCTGCGCAGTCGAGCGGGAGTAAGCTCCCTCGCCACGGAGTGCTCCGCAGGAAAAATAAATGCGTAAACGCGACACAGACACGTCGTGTATCGGATAGTTCGCCCTCAAACAGTGCGTTTGTCAGACAAATTCGTTAGGCTAGCAGCCATTTTTGCGTCTGCCGCCCACAAGGCATGCAACGCGCTAAACGGGTCAGTCTTATACGGACTGACAGCATTTCCCTAACCCCACAGGGAAATCCCCCTCTAAATTCCGATTCAGTAGTGTGGTATTTCCTTAATGAAAGTTTTGAAAGGTCAGGACATCCTGGCACTGGGCTTTATGACATTTGCCCTGTTCGTCGGGGCCGGCAACATCATTTTCCCGCCTATCGTCGGCCTGCAGTCCGGACCTGACGTCTGGATGGCGGCGCTGGGCTTTCTGATCACGGCAGTCGGTCTGCCGGTGGTCACCGTCGTCGCTCTGGCCAAGGTCGGTGGTGCGATGGATGCGCTGAGCAGCCCGATCGGCAAGATCGCCGGCGGTGTGCTCGCCGCGGCGTGCTACCTGGCCGTCGGCCCGCTGTTCGCCACCCCGCGGACCGCGACCGTGTCGTTCGAAGTGGGTCTGGCGCCACTGACCGGCGAAAGCCCGCTGGCGCTGTTCCTCTACAGCTCGGTGTACTTCCTGCTGGTGTTCTTCATCTCGCTGTATCCGGGGCGTCTGCTCGATACCGTTGGACGCTTCCTCGCGCCGCTGAAAATCATCGCCCTGGCGGTACTCGGCATTGCCGCGTTCGCCTTGCCGGCCGGTGATATCGGTCAGGCCACGCCTGAATACGTCGCGGCACCGTTCTCCCAGGGCTTCATCAATGGTTACCTGACCATGGATACCCTCGGCGCGCTGGTGTTCGGTATCGTCATCGTCAACGCGATCCGCTCCCGTGGCGTCGAGTCGCCTGCGCTGATCACCCGTTACGCGATCATTGCCGGCCTCATCGCCGGTGTCGGTCTGGCACTGGTGTACATCAGCCTGTTCCGCCTCGGTTCCGGCAGCCATGAAGTCGCGGCGGGTGCCACCAACGGCGCGGCGGTATTGCACGCTTACGTGCAGCACACCTTCGGTTCGCTGGGCAGCGGTTTCCTCGCGGTGCTGATCTCGCTGGCGTGCCTGGTGACGGCGGTCGGTCTGACTTGTGCCTGCGCTGAATACTTCAGCCGCGTGCTGCCACTGTCCTACAAGACCCTGGTGATCATTCTCGCTGCGTTCTCGCTGCTGGTGTCGAACCTCGGCCTGACCAAGCTGATCGCGTTCTCGATCCCGGTGCTGACCGCGATCTACCCGCCGTGCATCGTTCTGGTGGCCCTGAGCTTCTGCAAGGACTTCTGGCATGAACACGGTCGGATCCTCGGCCCGGTGATGCTGGTGTCGTTCCTGTTCGGCACCATCGACGCCCTCAAGGGCGCCGGTCTGGCTGACTGGATGCCGTCGCAGCTGTCGCACCTGCCGCTGAGCGAGCAGGGCCTGGCGTGGCTGGTGCCATGCGTGATGACCCTGGTGGTCGCCGTGGTTTGCGATCGCCTGCTGGGCAAGCGCAGCGAAGCCGTTGCCTGACCCGCCACAAGCGGGTCTTCAGCGCTTAAACAGAAATGCCCCGTATCAATCGATACGGGGCATTTTTTATGGGTGTCTGGCAGTGTCTTTTTTCGCGAGCTAGCGTCGAAGCACTGCCGAACTCCTAATGTGGGAGCGGGGGGGGGTGGGGGGGGGGGGGGGGGGGAGGAGGGGAGGGGGGGGGGGGGGGAGGGAGAGGGGGGGGGGGGGGGGGGGG
>NZ_JBYOKU010000045.1:0-44071 GCF_057799175.1 Pseudomonas sp. 14P5.3.2
CCTCCTCCCCCCCCCCCCCCCCCCCCCCCCCCCCCCCCCCCCTCCCCCCCCCCCCCCCCCCCCCCCCCCCCCCCCGCTCCCACAGGGGATCTCTGTTGGTCTTACTTGCGGTTGAGCATCACCGGCAGTTGCGCCACCAGTTTGGCGTTGTTCAGCGGCGCCCGAATAAAGCCGCGCTGCGTGCCGTCCGGGCCGATCACCGCCAGGTTGCCGCTGTGATCGACGGTGTAATTCGGCTTGCTGGTGTCCGCCGGAATGAACGGAATACTCACCGCATTCGCGACTTTCTGCAGTTCTTCGATCGACTTCGGCGTCAGGCCCACGAACTGTGGATCGAAGTAACCCAGGTACTGCTTCAACTGCTGCGGGGTGTCGCGGTTCGGGTCGACGCTGACCAGCACGATCTGCAGTTTATCCACAGCATCCTTGGGCAACTCGCTCTTGATCTGGCGCAGTTGGGCGAGGGTGGTCGGGCAGATGTCCGGGCAAAAGGTGTAGCCGAAAAACAGCAGGCTCCACTTGCCTTTCAACTCGTCGATGGCGACCGGCTGACCGTCCTGATTGGTCATGGTCACGCCCGGCAGGGTGCGGCTCTGCGGTAGCAGGATGATGCCGGCGTCGATCAGCGCGGTGGGGTCGCCCTGGCCCTTGCCACTCAGCACTTTGTTGACGGTAAGTCCCAGGATCAGCGCGATCACGGCGACGAGGATGAAGACGGTTTTCTGGGTTCGAGTCATAGGTTCAACAGTAAGTAGTGGTCTACGAGCAGGGCGATGAACAACAGGAACAAGTAATAAATAGAGTACTTGAAGGTGTTGATCGCCGCGTGCGGCCGAGTGCCACGGTACAGCACCACGGCCCATTGCAGAAACCTTGCGCCCAGCGCGAGGGCGCAGATCAGGTAGAGCACGCCGCTCATGTGGATCACGTACGGCAGCAGGCTCACCGCGAGCAGCGCGAAGGTGTACAGCAGAATATGCACCTTGGTGTAGTGCTCGCCGTGGGTCACCGGCAGCATCGGGATGTCGGCCTTGGCGTATTCCTCTTTACGATGAATCGCCAGCGCCCAGAAGTGCGGCGGGGTCCAGGCGAAGATGATCAGCACCAGCAGCAACGGTTCGGCGCTGACATGGCCGGTGGCGGCGGTCCAGCCGAGCAGCGGAGGAGCGGCGCCGGCAAGACCGCCGATGACGATGTTCTGTGGCGTCGCACGTTTGAGGAAGCCGGTATAGATCACCGCGTAGCCGAGTAACGAAGCGAGGGTCAGCCACGCGGTCAGCGCATTGGTGAACGTCAGCAGCATCGCCTGCCCGAGCAGCGCCAGCACCAGCGCAAAGGTCAGCGCCGCTCCGGGTGAAACCCGGCCCTCGGCCAATGGCCGTTTGTGCGTGCGCGCCATCACTGCATCGATGCGCCGGTCCACCACATGGTTGACCGCCGCCGCCCCGCCAGCACACAACGCAATCCCCAGATTGCCGAACACCAGCACCGTCCACGGCACCCCGGCGCGGGTCGCGAGGAACATGCCGACCAGCGAGGTGATCAGCATCAGCACCACCACTTTCGGCTTGGTCAGCTCCAGATAGTCACGCCACAGCGCCTGGGCGGGACGTGCGCTGATCAGAAGCGCCATGGCGTTTCTCCTTTAATGGTGATGGGCGCCGCCACGTGTTTACGCGGGCTGAGGCGCCAGCGGGCGAGCACCGGCTGTTTGACCCGAACCAGACTGGTGCGCGCGTGATAATTCACCAGCACCATGGTCAGCAGCAGCGCTGTGCCACCGGCGTTGTGGGCCACGGCCACCGGCAGCGGCAGATGGAACAATACGTTGCTGATACCGAGGGTGATCTGTGCGCCGAGGGCGACCAGCACCAGCCCGGCGAGTCGGGTCATGCCGACGGCCCTGAGTTGCCAGGCCAGCCCCAGCAGCACCAGCGTCACCAGCAGGGCGCCGATGCGGTGGGTCAGGTGAATCGCCGTACGCGCATCGCTGTCGAGTTGGCCGCCGAGATAATTGGGGCCGATGTGTTGGGTCAGGTGAAAGCCGTTGGCAAAGTCCGCCGGTGGCAGCCATTGACCGTGGCAGGTCGGGAAGTCGATGCAGGCCACCGCCGCGTAGTTGGAGCTGACCCAGCCGCCGAGGGCAATCTGGCCGATCACCAGCAGCAGCCCCGCCGTCGCCCAGCACTGCAAGCGTTTGGGCACGGTAAGCGCCGGCAGCACGCCGGACAGGCGCAAGGTCAGCAGGAACAGCAGACTCAATGTCGCAAAACCGCCGAGCAGATGCCCGGTGACCACTTGCGGCCAGAGCTTGAGCGTCACCGTCCACATGCCGAACGCCGCTTGGGCGAACACCACGGCCAGCAGAAACAGTGGCAGCTTCAGCGGCTGCCCCGGATGCCGACGATTGACCCAGGCGCGCCCGGCCAGAATCGCAATCAGCAGGCCGAGAGTGCCGGCGAAGTAGCGGTGGATCATCTCGTTCCAGCCCTTGTGCGCCACCACCGGCGAGTCGGGGTAATGCAGTTCGGCATGGGCCAGTTGGGCTTCGCTTTTCGGCACGCTGATAAAACCGTAACAGCCCGGCCAGTCCGGACAGCCCAAGCCTGCGTGGGTCAGGCGGGTGTAGGCGCCGAGCAGCACGACGATCAGTGCCAGCAGGGTGGCAAACAACGCGAGGCGAAATCCAGGTTTGGCCATGACGATGCCCTTATCCGATGTTCGACAGTTTCAGCAGGTGGCGCAGGTCGTTGAGCAGATCCTTGCCCTTCACGCTCGGGTCGTAGCGCAGCACCAGGTTGCCGTGGGGGTCGATGATCCACAGTTGCGGCGTGGCCTTGTCGCCGGTGGCCTTGCTGAACGCAGCGCTATCCAGTGGATAGCGTTGCAGCTGCGGATATTCGCGGGTCAGCTTGGCCTCGTAGTCGGCGCTCAACGGTTGCGCGGCGGCGAGGGCGTGGCTGGCGCGACCGGCGTCGCGACCGAGGCCGATCTGGATCTGCCGGGCGAGGTACACCAGTTGCTGGCAGTCCACCGCGCAATCCTTCGGCGCGGTCACCAGCATCTGCCAGCGCTGTTCATCGGCTTGTACGCCGAGGTCGGCGCGGGTCTGGCCGTTGCCGATCAGTTCGCCGTGGTAGCTGCGACCTTCCGGTACCCAGAACTGCAGTTTGTACATGCCGGTCGCCAGCACCATCGGGCCGACCACGCCGAGCAGAATCAGCAGCAGCTGAATCCGCCCGCGGCGGCGGGTGGCCGGGGTTTTCGCCTCAGACATGCTGGGTGGATTCATGGCCGTTCCCATGGTGTTTCTCCTTTGCGTTGTGCAATCCAAGGTAGAGGTAGAGGCCGAGCAGAGCGGTGGCCATGGCGAACCACTGCACGGCGTATCCAAGGTGTTTTTCCGGGCCCATGGCGACGACCGGCCAGTCGGCCTCATAGCTGGCGGGGCCGGGTTCGGCACGAAGTTCGTAGGCGAAGCCGTCGCGTTCGAGGGTTTTCCACAGCTTGGCCGGCTCGACGGCGGTGATCGTTTGCGGCCAGTTGCTGCTGACCGGGTCGGCGTGCAACTGGAAGGTCGCGCCGGGGGCGACGTAGACCCAGGCATCCAGGTTGACCGCGTCGGTGGGGGTAGCGAATTGCGGCGTCACCCGGCGATCCGGCCATGGCAGCCAGCCGCGATTGACCAGCAGCCACTGGCCGGTGGCCCGATCCTGAAACGGTTGCAGCAGCTCGATACCGACCTTGCCGTTGCGCTGGCGGTTGTCGAGCAGCAGGCTGTGGGCGCCATCGAACTGGCCGTACAGATGCACGCGGCGAAAGGCCGGGTCGGCGCTGTGCAGCAATTCGCTGCTGGCCATCGGATCAGCCGCGCGGCGCTCGGCGTAAGTGGCGAGCAGGGCGGTTTTCTCCGCCCCCCGGCCCAGTTGCCAGAAACCCAGCGACACCAGCAGCGGCAACAGCAACGCCACCACCACGGTCGGTATCACGCCCGGCCGGAAGCGCTTCATGGCCGCGCCACAAAGTCAGTCGTCGCGATCGCTATACTCAACTGCATCGCCTGTCCCCCGGAGTCTTCCCATGCTCAAAGCAGCCATCGTCCTGCTGCTGATTGCCACGGTGATCAGCCTGTTCAGCGGCCTGTTTTTCCTGGTCAAGGACGACAGCAGTTCCAATCGCCTGGTGATCGCCTTGAGTGTTCGGGTGGCATTGGCCGCGGCCACCGTCGGCCTGATCGCCTGGGGCTTCTACAGCGGCCAACTGGTGTCGCACGCGCCTTGGTGAGCAGCGCTCAGAGTACGTAAACGAAGACGAACAAGCCGATCCACACCACATCGACGAAGTGCCAGTACCAGCTCGCCGCCTCGAAGCCGAACTGATGCTCGGCATCGAAATGGCCCTTCATGATGCGCATCAGCATCACGAACAGAATGATCGTGCCAATGGTCACGTGGGCGCCGTGGAAACCGGTGAGCATGAAGAACGTCGCGCCGTAAATGCCCGAACCCAGCGTCAAACCCAGTTCGTGATAGGCGTGCATGTACTCCTCGGCCTGCAATGCGAGGAAGCCGCAGCCCAGCAGCACGGTGATCGCCAGCCAGATTTTCAGCGCACCGCGATGGCCTTTTTTCAAGGCGTGGTGGGCAATGGTGATGGTCACGCTGGAGCTGACCAGCAGAATCGTGTTGATCAGCGGCAGGCCCCACGGGCTGATGACTTCCTTGGGCGGCGGGAACAGTTTCGGGTCCGGGGTGTGCAGCAGCGGCCAGGTGAACTGGAAGTTCGGCCAGAGCATGTGCGCGATGCCTTTCGGGCCTTCGCCACCCAGCGCCGGGCCGGAAATGTGCCGCACATAGAACAGTGCGCCGAAGAAGGCGACGAAGAACATCACCTCGGAGAAGATGAACCAACTCATGCCCCAGCGGAACGAGCGGTCGAGCTGCGGGCTGTACAGCCCGGCGCGACTTTCCTTGATCACCGCCCCGAACCAGCCGAACAGCATGTACGCCAGCAGCAGCCCGCCGACGAAAAAGATGTATGGGCCGTGGGATTCCGGGCGCGCTGCCTTCAGATCGTTGAACCAGGTCGCCAGGCCGTACACGGTGGTAACCATGCCGATGGTGGCGACGATCGGCCATTTGCTCTGTGCCGGAACGTAATAGTGCTCATGAGTTGCCATTTATTGTTCTCCTTATCGGGCACGCTTAACCGCCAGTGTTTGCAGCCACCGGTGGATGACGGGCGGTGATATCGAACAGCGTGTAGGACAGCGTCAGGTGCTTCACGTCCTTGGGCATGTCGCGGTCAATGATGAAACGCATCGGCATCTCGATCTGCTGACCGGGCTGCAGCACCTGCTGGGTAAAGCAAAAGCATTCGGTCTTGTGGAAATACGCCGCCGCTTCGCTGGGTGCGATACTCGGCACGGCCTGGGCGCTCATCGGTTTGTCGGTGGGGTTGCGGGCGACGAAGATCATCTCGTTTACGCCGCCGGGATGGGTCACCAGTTCCTCACCCTTGGGGTAGAACTCCCACGGCATGTCGGCGTTGTTCATCGACAGAAACTGCACGCGCACCTGCCGCGAGTTATCCACCACCTGCTCACCCTCGTACTGCCCGGCGGTCTTGCCGTTGATGCCGAAGGCCTTGCACATCACGTCGTAGATCGGTACCAGGGCAAAACCGAAGACAAACATTGCCACCACCACGCCGAGCAGGCGGGTGACCAGTTTTTTCAGCGAGATCGAGTCAGCCATGATTTTCAGCCTCAGCCGAGATCCCCTGTGGGAGCGGGCTTGCTCGCGAATGCAGTTCATCATTCAACACATGAGTGGAATGATCTGACGCATTCGGGAGCAAGCCCCCTCCCACAAAGGCAAGGCGTTTCATTTCACTTCCGGCGGCGTAGTAAAGGTGTGATACGGCGCCGGTGACGGCACGCTCCACTCCAGGCCTTCGGCGCCATCCCACGGTTTGGCCGGTGCCGGTTCGCCGCCACGGATGGTCTTGATCACGATGAACAGGAAGAAGATCTGCGTGGTTCCGAACATGAATGCGCCGATCGACGAGACCATGTTGAAGTCGGCGAACTGCAGGTTGTAGTCCGGAATCCGTCGCGGCATCCCCGCCAGCCCGACGAAGTGCATCGGGAAGAAAGTCAGGTTCATGCCGACGAACGACAGCCAGAAGTGCAGCTTGCCGAGGGTTTCGTCGTACATGTGCCCGGTCCACTTCGGCAGCCAGTAATAGGCTGAGGCAAAGATCCCGAAGATCGCACCCGGCACCAGCACGTAGTGGAAGTGCGCGACCACGAAGTAGGTGTCCTGGTACTGGAAGTCCGCCGGAGCAATGGCCAGCATCAGCCCGGAGAAACCGCCGATCGAGAACAGGATCACGAACGCCACGGCGAACAGCATCGGCGTTTCGAAGGTCAGCGAGCCTTGCCACATGGTGCTGGCCCAGTTGAACACTTTCACCCCGGTCGGCACGGCGATGAGCATGGTCGCGTACATGAAGAACAACTCGCCCACCAGCGGGATGCCGACCACGAACATGTGGTGCGCCCAGACGATGAACGACAGGAACGCGATGCTCGCCGTGGCGTAGACCATCGAGGTGTAGCCGAACAGCGGCTTGCGCGAAAAGGTCGGGATGATCTGGCTGACGGCGCCGAAGGCCGGCAGGATCATGATGTACACCTCGGGATGGCCGAAGAACCAGAACACGTGCTGGAACAGCACCGGGTCACCGCCACCGGCGGCACTGAAGAAACTGGTGCCGAAGTGGATGTCCATCAGCATCATCGTCACGCAACCGGCCAGCACCGGCATCACCGCGATCAGCAGGAACGCGGTGATCAGCCAGGTCCAGACGAACAGCGGCATTTTCATCAGGGTCATGCCGGGGGCGCGCAGGTTGAGGATGGTGGCGATCACGTTGATCGCGCCCATGATCGAACTGATCCCCATCAAGTGGATGGCGAAGATGAAGTAGGTGACGCTTTCCGGCGCGTAGGTGGTGGACAGCGGGGCGTAGAACGTCCAGCCGAAGTTCGGCCCGCCACCGGCGGTGAACAGGGTCGAGACCAGCAGCAGGAACGCCGCCGGCAGCAGCCAGAAGCTGAAGTTGTTCATCCGTGGCAGGGCCATGTCCGGCGCGCCGATCATCAACGGAATCATCCAGTTGGCGAGGCCGACGAACGCCGGCATCACCGCCCCGAACACCATCACCAGGCCGTGCATGGTGGTCATCTGATTGAAGAATGCCGGCTCGACGATCTGCAGCCCGGGCTGGAACAGCTCGGCGCGGATCACCATGGCGAACGAGCCGCCGAGCAGGAACATGCAGAACGCAAACCACAGGTACAGCGTGCCGATGTCCTTGTGGTTGGTGGTCAGCACCCAGCGCATCAGGCCTTTGGCGGGGCCGTGGGCGTGGTCGGCATGACCGTGGTCATCGATTACAGCGCTCATGGCCGGTCTCCTTTACGTGAGTGGACGGGGCTGGCCAGGGCGCGTTGCCCCGGCCGGTTCACGAAGTACGCGATAGACCGGCTCATTTGCTTTCCGCCTGTTTGAGCTCCAGCACTTCTTTTGGCGTGACCATGTCGCCCTTGTTGTTGCCCCAGGCGTTACGTTCGTAGGTCACGACCGCTGCGATATCGACTTCCGACAACTGCTTGCCGAACGCCGCCATGGCGGTGCCGGGCTTGCCAAAGTACACGCGGTGCAGGTGGTCGGCTTTCGGCCCGGTGGCAATCGGCGAGCCCTTGAGCGCCGGGAACATCGGCGGCAGACCCTGGCCCTCGGCCTGGTGACAGGCTACGCAGGTGGTGTGATAGATCTTGTCGCCGCGCTCTTTGAGTTCGTCGAGGGTCCATTCCTTGCTGGTCAGTTCTTTGAGCTGCGCGGCTTCGGCTTTGCGGTCGGCCAGCCATTTGTCGTAATCGGGCTTCTCTTTGACGTCGACCACGATCGGCATGAAGCCGTGATCCTTGCCGCACAATTCGGCGCACTGCCCGCGGTAGATGCCGGGCTTGTCGATGCGGGTCCAGGCTTCATTGACGAACCCGGGGATCGCATCGCGCTTGACCGCGAAGGCCGGCACCCACCACGAGTGGATGACGTCGGCGGAAGTCACGAGGAAGCGCACCTTGGCGCCGACCGGCAGCACCAGCGGCTTGTCGACTTCGAGCAGGTAGTGCTCGCCCTTGGCTTCCTTGTTGTGGATCTGTTCGGCGGGGGTGGCCAGGTTGCTGAAGAACTCGACATCCTGACCGAGGTATTTGTAGTGCCACTTCCACTGGTAACCGGTGATCTGGATATCGATATCCGGTTCACTGGTGTCGTACATGCGGATCAGGGTGGCGGTCGCCGGCACGGCCATCGCCACCAGGATCAGGAACGGCACGACGGTCCAGAGAATCTCGACGGTGGTACTTTCGTGGAATTTTGCGGCGACCTGCCCGGTAGAGCGGCGATGCACGATCATCGACCAGAACATGGCGCCGAAGACGATGATCCCGATCACCACACAGATCCAGAAAATGGTCATGTGCAGGTCGAATACTGCGTGACTGATTTCAGTCGCTCCAGGCGCCATATTCACAGTCCAGGCCGCTTGAGCCGGGCTGAAAATCGACCACAACAGGAGGCCCATCCAGACGTGTGGATGTCGCATCATTGCGGGTTCCCCTTATCGTTCTTGTTATCCCGCCGGCTTCGGCCCGCGGCAAGGGAGCGGCTGCATCAGACTACGAACTTGAATCGCCGGGCCTTGCTGCGGGTGCAGTCGGGCGTCATCAGCTAACTCCATTCAATGGCGAGTATAGACAGCGGCGGAGAATTGCAACGCGATCGCGTAAATGATCTGAAACAGCCGGGACTTGCGCTCAAGGGCACGAATGGAGAAGGATGCAGACGAGTGGTGGCAAACCGATATAACGCAGGTGTATCAAGGATGAAATAATTATGACAAATGCGTCTTAGCATTTTTCGTAAGCCAGCTAAGTTATGTCTTCCCTATTTCATTGCCTTGTTTCCTGGAGTTTTCATGAACACCGCCGCATTGCGCGAGCAGATCCAAAAAGCCCGACAAACCGAAAATGAAACCGGACGCCTCAAGCGTCAGCTGGAAGCCAAGTTGCCTCATCTGCATTCGGCCATCCAGTTGCCGGACGCTAACCGCGAAGAAGCGTTGACGAGCTTTGTCACCGCCTATATCGACGAAGTACCAGACATGCTGGACGCAGCCAATGAAGTTGCCAGGGAAGCGGGAATCGAGTCGCAGATCAAACCGGTGCTGAAAATCGCCGAGCAGTACTTCCTTCAGCCGCCGGTCGGCCTGGACAGCCTGTTGGACGAAGCCTATCTGGCGCACCGCTTTGTCGAAGAGGTCAACGACCTGTACATCAAGCACCTCGGCCAGCCACTGATCCCCTTGGACATGACGGTCGCCAATCTGATTGCTCACCAATTGCTCGGTGAGGAATTTGCCAATCAACTGGACGAAGTGGTGCATCACGCCATCGACAAGATGCTCGACGACGATAGTTTTGCGCTGGAATCGGTAGATGCCTACCGCGACAAACTGATCAGCCCGGATACCGGTGCCGCGTGGAAGCGCTGGCCGTGCATGGGCCGTCGCCTGGGTGTGGGCCTGGAGCTGGATCAGCCAGCTGCCTGATTCAAAGCCCGGTACAAATCCCAATTGTGGGAGGGGGCTTGCTCCCGAAGGCGGTGGGTCAGTCAATATCAATATCGACTGATCCATCGCCTTCGGGAGCAAGCCCCCTCCCACAGGGGTTCTTTGCAAGCGGGGGATTTAACCAGCCGCACCGATCCCGGTATTAGTCCGAACCCTACCTTCAAGCCGTCGCTTCAACCCGCGCGACTCGATCAACAGCTTCGACCCCTTCGCCGCATTCGCCCGGCCCCACTCTTCCAGTAACTCCAGACACGAATGGTCGATGTAGCTCAGGTTATTGAGCGGCACATGCACCGTTGTGCCCGCTGGAATGCTGCCCAGCACTTGGGTCAGTGCCGGCACCTTGAGGAATGTCGCTGCGCCCACCAGACGCAACTCCATCTCGCCGTCCTGCGGCAGGTCGATCAGGCTGATTTTCAGGCGTGAAGCCTTGAAGGCCAGTTTCAACATGGTCAAACCGAAACCGATCAACACACCGGTCAGCAGGTCGGTGAAGATGATCGCCAGCGCCGTGGCGGCGTAGGTGAACATCGGCATCCGCCCGTAACGGCCCAGGCCGCGAAACGCTTTCAAGTCCACCAGTTTGAAACCGGTGTACACCAGCACCCCCGCCAGACTCGCCACCGGAATGCTCTGCAGCACGCTCGACAACAACAGCACGAACGCCAGCAGCCACAGACCATGGAAGATCGTCGAGTAACGGGTGGTCGCGCCGGCCTGCACGTTGGCCGAACTGCGCACGATCACCCCGGTCATCGGCAGCGCACCGACCAGACCGCAGAGCATGTTGCCGACACCTTGCGCTGACAGTTCACGGTCGAAATCCGAGCGCACGCCGTTGTGCATGCGATCCACCGCGGCGGCGGACAACAGCGTTTCGGCGCTGGCGATAAACGCCACGGCAAACGCAGCGATTAGCAGCGTCGGGTCGGCAAGGCTGAGCAGGTCCGCCGGTTTCAGCCAGTCGATGGCTTCGGCCAGATTCTCCGGCACCTCGACGCGTTTGACCTGCAGCGCCAGCAGCAGGCTGGCACCCGTGGCCAGACCGACACCGAGCAGCGCGCCGGGAATGAAGCGCAGCGAATGCGGGCGAAACTTCTCCCACAGCCACATCACCGCAATGGTCGCCAGCCCGAGCAACCCGGCCTGCCAGCCGAACGACGGCAAGGCCTGCGCCACCGCGCCGGGGAAGGCCGTGAGGTTATCCAGGCCGGAGGGTTGTGGCTTGGCATCGAGCATCACGTGCACTTGTGAGAGCACGATCAACACGCCGATCCCCGCGAGCATGCCGTAGACCACCGCTGGTGCCGTGACCCGAAACCAGCAACCGAGCTTCAGGCGCCCGGCCACCAGTTGCAGGAACCCGGCGAGCAACAGAATCGGCCCGAGCATCTCGATGCCGTGCTGGCGCACCAGCTCGAATACCAGCACTGCCAGACCCGCTGCCGGCCCGCTGACCTGCAACGGCGAACCCGCCAGCCAACCGACCACCAGGCCACCGATGATCCCGGTGATCAGGCCTTTGGCTGGCGGCAACCCTGACGCAATCGCAATGCCCATGCACAGCGGCAGCGCGACCAGAAACACCACCACCGAAGCCAGCAGCTCCCGTGGCAGAACCGCTTTCAATTGAGCAGCACGCATGGTGACTCTCCCGAAGTTTTCTTCAGGCATGGCGAGGCCGGGCCGCTGAAACAGCGGCCGGCGTCAAACCACACAGATTTTTAGGAAGATTTAGAAGCGCGCTTTGGGCGTCGCCACCGGAATCGGATGGCTGCCGTCGAGCGGCAGGAAGCGTCCCTGATCCGCGTCGTAAGCTTTGATTTCGCTGGTTTCGATGTTGTAGACCCAGCCATGGATGAACAGTTGACCGTTCGCCATGCGTGAGGCTACCGAAGGATGGGTACGCAAGTGCTGCAGTTGGGCGATGACGTTCTCCTCGGTGAGGATCGGCATGCTTTCTTTTTCGTCGGCGCAATTACAGTTTTCGTGCACCATGGTTTTTGCCACTTCGGCGTGGCGCAACCAGGCTTTGACCGTCGGCATTTTTTCCAGGCTGTCCGGGTTGAGTACCGCACGCATGGCGCCGCAATCGGAATGGCCGCAGATGATGATGTGCTGCACGCCCAGTGCCAGCACCGCGTATTCGATGGCGGTGGAAACGCCGCCGTTCATCTGGCCGTAAGGCGGCACGACGTTGCCGACGTTACGGGTCACGAACAGATCCCCGGGGGAGCTCTGGGTGATCAGCTCGGGCACGATGCGCGAGTCGGCACAGGTGATGAACATTGCCCGTGGCGATTGCGCCGTGGCGAGTTTCTTGAAGAGTTCTTCCTGCTGCGGGAAGACCTCATGATGAAAATGCAAAAAGCCGTCAACGATCGTTCGCAGCGCTGCATCGGCGGATGCCGCCCCAGGGACGGCTTGCGCCGACGCAGCCAACGGCTGTTTATCCTTGTCACTCATGATTCATCCTCTTTGGCGGATTCGGGGAGTCGTTCCCGTGTATTCCGGTATGAAGCCAGTGGCTGTTTAAAACATCCGGGCCATCCCGACCCGTCAGTCACTCGATGAACAAGGTAGCCGCCGAAACTTAACTCAAACTGAATCAAGCGCTCTAGAACGTGTGTTCCAGATCACAAAAAACGTGACTGGCGTGTTTCGACGGAAGGATTCCAACCCATCAACCGTAGGCTAATTGTCACTAAATCAATGACATCTGGCGACCCGGCGGACAGAAGGCAGTGCAATCGAGGTTGTAGCCTTCACGGTGGTTCAAACCGAGACGTTTAATGGCTTTGGCAAAACGCTGCGCAAGCAGGTCGGCAAACGGCCCCTCGCCGCGCATCCTCGCGCCGAAACGGCTGTCGTAGAGCTCGCCGCCACGGCTCTGGCGGATCAGGCTCAGCACATGGGCCGCGCGCTGCGGATAGTGCGCCTGCAGCCATTCCTCGAACAACGGCGCCACCTCCAGCGGCAGGCGCAACATCATGTAGGCGGCGCTTTGCGCGCCAGCGGCGTGGGCTTCGGCCAGCAGGCTTTCGATTTCGCTGTCGTTGATCATCGGAATCATTGGCGAACACAGCACCCCCACGGGAATGCCTGCTTCGCGCATCACCCGGATCGCTCGTAACCGGGCTTTGGGCGCGGCGGCACGGGGTTCGAGGATGCGTTTGAGTTCGTCGTCCAGCGTGGTCAGGCTGATCATCACCGCCACCAGTCGTTGCTGCGCCAGTTCGGTGAGCAGGTCGAGGTCGCGCAGGATCAGCGAACCCTTGGTGACAATGGTCACCGGATGCCGGTAGCGCAGCAGCACTTCGAGGGTCTGCCGGGTGATCTTGTGCTCGCGTTCGATGGGCTGATACGGATCGGTGTTGGAACCCAGATTGATCGGCGCGCATTGATAGCCTTTTTTCCCAAGCTGCTCCTCCAGCACCTGGGCGGCGTTGGTCTTGGCGATCAGCCGAGTTTCGAAATCCAGCCCCGGCGACATGTCCCAATAGGCGTGGCTCGGTCGCGCATAGCAATAGATGCAACCGTGCTCGCAGCCGCGGTAGGGATTGATCGAGCGGTCGAACGGCAGGTCAGGCGAGGTGTTGCGGGTGATGATGGTTTTCGCGGTCTCGATCATCACCTCGGTGTTCTGCGTCTCGGGCACTTCCTGGTACCAGCCGTCGTCCTCGACCACCGAGCGATTCGGCGCAAAGCGGTTGTGCGGGTTGGTCGCGGTGCCGCGACCGCGAGGTGGCAATGGAGTAGACATGAAAACGCCCCGATACTGTATATGCACACAGTATCGGGGCGTAGCACATCTGACTAGTGCCGTCGGGCGATTGCTCAGTTGTTGTGTTGCGTCACCTGACCGAGGTCATCACCGGACGTGGTCTGCATATCATCCTTGCGCAGCGCGGTCACATCACTGGCCTTGACCGGTGCCCCTTTGTTGCCCCAGCTGCCACGAATGAAACTCACCACATCCGCCACTTCCTGATCCGACAACCGCCAGGCGTACGCCGGCATGGTGAAGGTCGATGGCGCGGTGTGTGTGGCCGGCAGGGTGCCGCCCTTGAGCACGATGTGGATCAGTGAGGTCGGGTCTTCCGATTGCAGCACCGGATTGCCCGCCAGCGCCGGGAACACTCGGGTGTAGCCATGGCCGTCGGTACGGTGGCAGGCCGCGCAGTTGTCGATGTACACCGCCGCGCCGCGCTGGCTGTCGTCGCCGTTCCACAGGGCTTTGGCCGCTTTCTCGTCGTACTGGTGCGGCTGATCGTTTGGATCAACTGCCGGCAGCGACTTGAGGTAACGAGCAATTGCGATCAGGTCGGCATCGGTCATGTACTGCATGCTGTGGGTGACCACATCGCTCATGCCGCCGAACACTGCACTGCGGTCGCTGCGCCCGGTTTTGAGGAATTGCACCAGTTGCGCTTCGCTCCAGCTGCCCAGGCCATCCTTGTGATCACCGCGCAAACTCTTGGCGATCCAGCCTTCCAGCGGCGCACTGCCGGCGAGGAAGTTCTTGCCGTCGGTGGCGCTCAGGGATTTTTCCTGCATGGTCAGGGCCCGTGGCGTGTGGCAGGCGCCGCAATGGCCGAGGCCTTCGACCAGATAGGCGCCGCGGTCGATCACCGGATCATCCGAGGTGGCCTTGTAGTCCTCGACCTTCGGCGCGAACAGCCAGCGCCAGCCCATCAGCGGCCAGCGCATGCTCAGCGGCCATGGAATGTCGCTGGCCTTGTTCTCTTGGGCCACCGGTTCGACGCCGTGCATGAAGTAAGCGTACAGCGCTTTCATATCGCCCTCGCTGACCCGGGCGTAGGACGGATACGGCATTGCCGGGTACAACGTGCTGCCGTTTTTGGCGACGCCGTGGCGCACCGCTTTGTCGAAGTCCTCGAAGCTGTAATCACCGACACCGGTTTTGTCCGGGGTGATGTTGGTCGAATAGATCGTGCCGATCGGCGTTTCCATCGGCAGGCCGCCGGCGAACGGTTTGCCGCCCTTGGCGGTGTGGCAGGCCACGCAGTCACCCGCGCGGGCGAGGTATTCGCCTTGTTTGATCAACGCTTGATCGACGTCGGCGGCGTGCACGGCAGCACTGCCGAGCAGGGCCAGGGTAGCAATAACGAGATTTTTCATGGTCATCGCTCCTTAAGCCTGAACCAGCGGGCCGGGGTTTTTCAGGTATTGCTCGCGAATCGCCTTGGCCGACCAGTAGGTCAACGCCGCCACCAGCCCGGTCGGGTTGTAACCCAGGCCCTGCGGGAATGCCGAAGCTCCCGGCACGAACACGTTGTGCACGTCCCAGCTCTGCAAGTAACGGTTCAGAGCACTCTTCTTCGGATCGGTGCCCATGATCGCGCCACCGTTGAGGTGGGTGGTCTGGTAGGCCGCGGTGTTGAAGTGATCACCGACCTGCTTGCCGATCACCGCAATGGCTTTCGGGCCCATGGCTTGGGCGACCTTGCCCATTTTCTCGACCATGAAGCGGTTCATCTTGATGTCGTTTTCCTGCCAGTCGAAGGTCATGCGCAGCAGCGGCAAGCCGTAGGCATCGCGGTACACCGGATCCAGATCGAGGTAGTTGCCACGGTAAGACTGATGCGCGCCGTGGGCGTCCATCGACACCTGGTGGGTGTAGTAATCGGCGGTCGCGCGTTTCCACTGGCTGCCCCAGGCCGGAGTGCCGGGCGGGTTCGAGGTGCCGGCAATCGGGCGGCTGCCCGCCTGGTTGACCCACATTGGCGAGCCACCGACGAAGCCATGCGGGCCGTGGTCGAAGTTGTCGGCGTTGAAATCGTCCAGCGCCACGCCGTTGCCGCCGGCACCGATAAAGTTGTTGGTATGGGTGTCCTTGTCGAAGAACGCCTTGATGGTCGCCATGTTCTGGTAGGCGAAGTTACGCCCGACCACGCCTTCGCCGCTGATCGGGTCGTACGGTTTGCCAATGCCCGAGAGCAGCATCAGGCGCACGTTGTGCAGCTGGAAAGCGCCGAGGATCACCAGATCCGCCGGTTGCTCGATCTCGCGGCCCTGGCCGTCGATGTAAGTCACGCCGGTGGCTTTGGACTTGGTGCTGTCGAGATTGACCCGCAGCACATGGGCGTTGGGCCGCAGTTCGAAATTCGGCAGCGGACGCAGCGCCGGCAGAATGTTCACGTTCGGCGAAGCCTTGGAATACATGTAGCAAACGTAACCGCTGCAGAATCCGCAGAAGTTGCACGGGCCCATCTGCGCGCCGTAGGGATTGGTGTAAGGGCCTGAAGTATTCGCCGAAGGCAGGTTGTAGGGTTTGTAACCGACTTCTGTCGCCGCTTTGCCGAACAGTTGTGCGGAAACGGTGTTCTTCTGCGCTTCCAGCGGGAACGGATTGGAGCGATCCGGTGCGTACGGGTTACCGCCCTTGCCCTGACCGACCAGTTGGCCTTTTACGGTCCAGGCCTGGCCGGAGGTGCCGAAGACTTTTTCGGCGAAATCGAAGAACGGCTCCAGCTCTTCATAGCTGACGCCGAAGTCCTGGATGGTCATGTCCTTGGGGATGAAACTCTTGCCGTAGCGTTCTTCGTAATGGCTGCGCATGCGCAGTTCGATTGGATCGACGCGAAAGTGCACGCCCGACCAGTGCAGACCGGCGCCGCCGACACCATTGCCCGGCAGGAACGCACCCAACTGGCGGTTCGGCAGGGCAATGTCGTTGACGCTGTGGCGGATGGTGACGGTTTCTTTCGAGATGTCCTGAAAGAGTTTTTTGCGCACGCTGTAGGTGAGTTCGTCGATCACCTGCGGATAGTTGCCGTCGGGATAGGTGTCCTGCATTGGCCCGCGCTCCAGCGCCAGCACGTTGAGCCCGGCTTCGGTCAGCTCCTTGGCCATGATCGCGCCAGTCCAGCCGAAACCGACGATCACTGCGTCGACCTTCTTCATTACCGTTGCCATGCTCAAGCCCTCTCGCCGCGAATCGAAACTGCCGGGAAGGGGTATTGCTCGTTGCGTTCCACCCAATCCATGAAATCGGCGCGGGCGCCGGGGAAGCCGATCATGGTCCAGCCGACCATGCCTTTATTGCCACCGTGGATCGGGTCGCAGAAGAACCCTTCCTTGGTGTTTTGCAGCAGCAGGCTGAAGAAAATCTTCGCGGGAACCGCATCGAACTGCGGTTTTCCGGCTTCAAGTTGCTTGAGCAGATCGTCTCGGGTAGCGCTGTCTTGCTCGGCAAATGTTTTACCGTTGAGCGATTTTGCCCACTGATCCGTCGCGGCGATGCCCAGGCGATAGATCTCTTTTGGCACCAGTTTGCTCTGCCAGCCCATCTCCGGCGCGGCGTCGGCGTTGAACGGGCCTTGCATGTACCACAGGGCACCGGCGGCGTAAGGGGTGTTCATCTGGCGGTCGATGTATTCCGGCACGCCGGCTTCCAGGGCGCCCGGGCCTTGCTCGTCGTTGGGGATCAATTGCGCCACGGCGGCGTTGATGAAGGCCCATTCCTCGGCGGTGAAATAGCTCGGCTGATAAGCACTGGCGTCCGCCTTGGCCGGTGTGGCTGCTGGCGCCGCCGGGGTAGCCTCAGGCGCAGCTTGCAACACGCTGCTGCCCAGACCGGTACCGGCGAGGGTGACCACGGGAATCAGGGTCAGGGATTTGCGCAGGAACTCACGCCGGGGGTTGTCTCGATCTGCATCAGACATGGGGGTGCACCTCATCAGGCATTGATGGTTGTCCGTTTCTGCGAACGGCTTGAGCATTTTTTCGTCGCGGCGTGGCCCGGTGGTTGACCGGGAAAAGGGGGACGCCTGCAACATCGTGTGACAAATGGTAGCAGGCTACACATCGGGATGAACCGATTCAGCGGAAAAACCCACAGTTTTTTACTGAAGTGCTCAATGAAATCGTGCGGATTCACGATTCTTTGACAAGTGCCTCACAGGGCTTTGACCCTCATCCCTGGAAACTACGGGACCTTTCATTGATGAATCCCGATACGGTCAGCCCAGCATGTCTCGAGTGCGCCTTTTTCCTGCTTTGTGTTTGTCGCTTGTTGCCCTGCTGCATTTGATGCCGGCCCAGGCTGACGCCTCTGCGCCGTCGCGCCCGCCGGAGTGGGCGCAGCCGGTGGAAGTGCAATACAACCTGTTCCAGATGTCGCCCACGCTCTACCGCAGTGCCTTGCCGGATGGCGGCGTGGTGCCGTTGTTGAAAAATCTGAAAGTGGTGACGGTGATCAATTTCCTGCCGGAAGCTGACAGCAATTGGTTGTCCGAGCCGGGTATCAATCAGGTGCAGTTGCCGTATCGCACCAACCACGTTGATGACAGCGATGTGCTCAAGACCCTGCGCGCGATTCAGGCTGCCGAAACCAACGGCCCGGTGCTGATGCATTGCAAGCATGGCTCCGATCGCACCGGCCTGATGGCGGCGATGTACCGGATTGTAGTGCAGGGCTGGAGCAAGGAAGACGCGTTGCGCGAAATGACCGAAGGTGGTTTTGGCGAAAGCGGTCACTTCAAAGATAGCGTGCGCTACGTGATGCAGGCTGATGTAGACAAACTGCGCACCGCGCTGGCCAACGGCGATTGCAGCACCAGTGCCTTTGCCACCTGCTCGATGAAGAGCTGGTTTCAGTCGGTCAACCTCAAGTAAGCCGCACCCTCCACGGCATTGCACCGTGGAGGGTCAATCGCCGGCTCAGTCTTCGGACTTTTTCTTCAGTTTCGGATTCGGGAAAAACTGCACGGCCTGGACGGTCTTGTCCGCCGCCGGCTTGAGCGCGCTGGTATTGACCCGCGTGCCCAACTCCTTGGGAACCGACAACCCTTGCTCGTTCAGCGTATCCGAGTAACCGCAGGCCACGCACTCGCGGTGCGGCACGCTGTCTTCGTTCCACATCATCAGTTTGTCCGGCTCGCTGCACGCCGGGCAGACAGCCCCGGCGATAAAGCGCTTCTTGGTAATCACAGGTGCCTCACTCATGCTGCTGCGTCCTCACTCAGGCCGCTATGGCGCAAGAGTGCGTCAATCGATGGCTCACGGCCACGGAAGTCGACGAACAGTACCATCGGTGCCTGCGAACCGCCGCGCGCCAGAATCGCTTCGCGGAAGGCGCGCCCGGTCTCGGCGTTGAGCACGCCGTCTTCTTCGAACTTGGAGAAGGCATCGGCTGACAGCACTTCCGCCCACTTGTAGCTGTAGTAACCCGCCGCGTAACCGCCGGCGAAGATGTGCGCGAAGCTGTTGGGGAAGCGGTTGTACGCCGGTGGACGCATCACCGACACCTCATCGCGCACGCCCTCCAGCACCTGGGCCACGCTGCGACCGTCACCGTGGGTGGCGTGCAGTTCGAAGTCGAACAGCGAGAATTCCAGCTGACGCACCATCATCAGCCCGGACTGGAAGTTCTTCGCTGCGAGCATTTTCTGCAGCAGGTCCTGCGGCAGTGGTTCGCCGGTTTCGTAGTGACCGGAGATCAGCGCCAGGCCTTCCGGCTCCCAGCACCAGTTTTCCATGAACTGGCTTGGCAGCTCGACCGCATCCCACGCCACGCCGTTGATCCCGGAAACACCGGCGTGATCAACGCGGGTCAGCAGGTGATGCAGGCCATGGCCGAATTCATGGAACAGGGTGGTCACTTCATCATGGGTCAGCAGTGCAGGCTTGCCGCTGTCGGCCGGGGTGAAGTTGCACACCAGGTTGGCCACCGGGCTTTGCAGCACGCCGTCGACGGTGCGGCGACGGTCGCGGGCGCCGTCCATCCACGCACCGCCGCGCTTGTTGGCGCGGGCATACAGATCGAAAAAGAAGCGGCCGACGTGCTGGCCGTTTTCCTTGATTTCGAACAGGCGTACATCCGGGTGCCAGGTGTCGAAGCCTTTCAGCTCGGCGATCTCGATGCCGTACAGGCGCTGGACGATGGCGAACAGACCACCGAGGACTTTATCGATCGGGAAGTAGGCGCGTAGGGTTTCCTGAGCGACGCTGTAGCGTTGCTCGCGGAGTTTTTCCCCGTAGAAACCGCTGTCCCAGCTTTGCAGATCAGCGCAGCCCTGTTCGGCGGCGTAGGCGCGCAGCTGCTGCAGATCCTGCGCGGCGAACGGCTTGCTGCGCTTGGCCAGGTCGCGCAGGAAGCTCAACACCTGATCGCTGGACTCGGCCATTTTGGTCGCCAGGCTCAGCTCGGCGAAACTGGCGAAGCCCAGCAGCTTGGCCAGCTCCTGACGCAGGTCGAGGATCTCTTCCATCACCGGGCCGTTGTCGTTCTGACCGGCGTTCGGGCCTTGATCCGACGCACGGGTGCAGTAGGCGGCGTAGACTTCTTCACGCAGCGCGCGGTCCTGGGCGTAGGTCATCACCGCGTAGTAGCTCGGGAATTCCAGGGTGATCAGCCAGCCGTCGAGGCCTTTGGCCTGTGCGGCGGCGGCCATTTGCGCCTTGGCCGAATCGGTCAGGCCGGCGAGGGCGGCTTCGTCGGTGACGTGCTTGGTCCAGGCTTGCGTGGCGTCGAGCAACTGGTTGGAGAAGCGGCTGCCCAGCTCGGACAGTTTGCTTTGCACTTCGGCGTAACGCTTCTGTTCGGCTTCCGGCAGGTCGATACCCGACAGACGGAAATCGCGCAGGGCGTGTTCCAGAATGGTTTTTTGCGCCACATCGAAACCGGCGGCTTCCGGGCTGTTGGCCAACGCTTCATAAGCCTGGAACAGTTCGCGGTTCTGGCCCATCTCGGTGGAGTAGGCGCTCAGGGCCGGCAGGCACGACTCGTAGGCTTCGCGCAGTTCAGCGCTGTTGCACACGGCGTTGAGGTGGCTGACTGGGCTCCATGCAGCACCGAGGCGATCGTTGAGTTCGTCCATCGCCAATACCAGACCGGCCCACGTCGGGTTCTGGCCTTGGGTCTTGAGAATTTCGGCGATGGCGGCGCGGTTGTCGGCCAGGATCGTTTCGATGGCTGGCAGCACGTGTTCGGCACGGATCGTGGAGAACGGCGGCAGGTCGTAGGACTGCAGAAGAGGGTTGTTCACGCTCACGGTTGGCACCTTGGCTGGAAGAAACATGCGCCCATCTTAATTACAATCGACACTCACCGCAGCTATCGGCGACAGAGAGAGAACTTATCGTGCCCGTTCGCAAGTACCAGAATCACACCCCGCAACTCGGCAAAGGCGCGTTTGTCGACGCCTCGGCGGTGGTGATCGGCGACGTCGAAATCGGCGAAGACAGCTCCGTGTGGCCGCTGACCGTGATCCGTGGCGACATGCACCGCATCCGCATCGGTGCGCGCACCAGTGTGCAGGACGGTTGCGTGCTGCACATCACCCACGCCGGCCCGTTCAACCCGGATGGTTTCCCGCTGCTGATCGGCGATGACGTGACCATCGCCCACAAGGTCATGCTGCATGGCTGCAGCGTCGGCAGTCGCGTGTTGATTGGCATGGGCAGCATCGTCATGGATGGCGCGGTGGTCGAAGATGACGTGATCATCGGCGCCGGCAGCCTGGTGCCGCCGGGCAAGCGCTTGGAAAGTGGCTTCCTCTACGTGGGCAGCCCGGTGAAGCAGATCCGCCCGCTGACCGACAAGGAGCAAGCCTTCTTCACCTACAGCGCGGCGAACTACGTGAAGCTCAAGGACCTGCATCTGGCCGAAGGCTACGACCAGCTCTGAAACGACTTACACCTGCTCAGGATTTCTCATGCATTACCAGACCGTACTGTTCGACCTCGATGGCACCCTGACCGACCCGCGTGAAGGCATCACCCGTTCCATCCAGTTTGCCTTAAGCAAACTCGGCATTGACGAGCCGGACCTGACCAGGCTCGAACACTTCATCGGCCCGCCGCTGTTGCAGGCGTTCATGCAGTTCTATGGCTTCGACGAGGCCAAGGCCTGGCAAGCGGTGAATTTTTACCGCGAGCGCTTCAAGGTCACCGGCCTGTATGAAAACCGTGTGTTCGAGGGTGTCACGCCGCTGCTGGAAACCCTGAGCGGGCAAGGGCGACAGCTGTATATCGCGACCTCCAAACCTTGGGAGTTCGCCCGGGAAATCGCCCGGCACTTCGACTTCGCTAAACACTTCAAGGTGATCTACGGCAGTGAGCTGGATGGCACGCGAACCAACAAGGTCGAGCTGATTGCGCACCTGATCGCCGAAGAAGGGCTGGATCCGGCCAATACGCTGATGATCGGTGACCGCAAGCATGACCTGATCGGTGCGCGCAGCAACGGCGTGGATGCGGCGGCGGTGGGGTATGGGTTTGGCAGTTTTGAAGAGTTGAGTGCCGAGGCACCGGCTTATCACTTTGAAACACTGGCGGAGTTGCACCAGGCGTTTTTGCGGCGCTGATCAGTCAGTCTTCGCGAGCAAGCCCGCTCCCACAGAGTGAATGCATTTCAACTGTGGGAGCGGGCTTGCTCGCGAAGGGGCCGGTTCAGCCAATGCGCAATCAGGATTCGGCCAGCGCTCTAAGTGCCGCCTTACGCTCAGCCACCGGCAGCTCACCCAGCCTCTCGACCTCAGCATAAAACCGCAGCCAATCCCCCCCGACCTGCCTGAACAACGCCGCAAACGCCGGCACCCACTGGTCATACAGCCCGAACGGCAACAACCGCGCATTATTCAACGGCGCATTGACCCAAGTGTCATAACGCTTGTCGCCGCCCCACTGGCTGTCGCGCATCACCCGGTAATTCTGGCGAAACCGCTCGAACTCCGCCGCTTTGCGCGCGCGCATCTGTTCGGCTGGCAGCGGCTGCGTATAGAGCTTCTCCAGACGTGAACGGGTCTCGAGCACCAGTACGGTGAACTGGTCGCGCTGGGTGATCAACGAGCTGTTCTCCGGCGGCAAGCCGCGAAACGCGCGCCACTGGCGGGTGCCTTCCTGTTCGACGAAGGTGGCGTAAGACTCGTTGAACTCGGTGTCGTCTTTCACGTAGAAGCGCTGATGCGCCAGTTCGTGAAAGATCAGCGTGGCCACGCGTTCGTCGCCCCAGCCCATCATCGAATTGAGAATCGGGTCATTGAACCAGCCGAGCGTCGAGTAGGCCTCGACGCCGCCAATCGACACGTCCATGCCCTGCAGGCGCTGGATCGCCGCCTCGCCACGGGCCGCGCTCTGACTGTAATAGCCGCGGTAGGCCACGCACCCGGCAATCGGGAAGCAATGGCTCTGGGGCGTCAGGGAAAACTCCGGAGTGGCGAACACGTTCCACACCACATAGGGCCGGCCGATGTCGGCGTACAGCCGATAGCTCTGGTTGTCCGGCAGGTGCAAGTGCTCACTGGCGAAGACTCGGGCCTTTTGCGACTGGATCAGGTGCGCGCGCAATGTTGCGTCGCGGCTCGGGTCGGCAATCACCTTCGCCACCGGCTCACGCGCCCGCAGCAACTGCAACTGGCCGCCAGCCAACTGGCTGTAATAGCTGACGCTGGAACAACCGTTGAGCAACAAAAGCATCACACCCGGAAACAAAATCCGAAAAACGCGATCAAGTAACCCATGGCTTGGAAGCGGCCTGCTCAAAATAAAAATCCTTTGGAAAGTCTGCCCGCAAGACTATCCCGCCATTTGGAGCTTCGCTATGCGCATGTTGATGCTGACAGGAGGCCTGCTGACGCTGGCCGGTTGTGCCGGATTCGGAATGCCCGATCCTGACCCCTCGCAAGCCTGGATCGATCTCGATGCCCGGCAACAGGACACCGCGCTGCAAGCGCTGAAAGTCGATGACAAGGTGACCGTCGACAAACGTTATTTTGAGGTTGAGCCCGGCAGCCACCAATTGCAGGTGCGCTATCAATTCCCGGTCGAAGCCACCAACATCGGTCCCGATGCCGAACCGCTGTGGCGCGACTGCCAGTTGAATGTGAAATTCAAGGACTTCAACGCTGGTCAGCGTTATCAGCTGCAAGCTGGCAGCATCGGTTTCCGGCCATGGGCCAGGCTCTATGACGAGCAACACAATGTGGTCGGCCAGGGCACACCGGCAGGCTGTCAGCGCACTTGATCGGAGCTATGCTTAAGGTCTGAATCCTGAGACATCCATCATGCGCAAGTTGATGCTGTTGCTCGGGTTTGGCGTCATCGCCGGCTGCCAGACCCCATTGCCACCGGTCGACCCACAAATGGCCTGGGTCGATTTCTCGACGCCGTCCCCGGGCGGCAAATTGCTCATGGCCGAGCGCCTGGACAATCAACGCCTGAGCGACGGGCGTTTCTTCCAGGTCACCCCCGGCAGCCATGAGCTGCGGGTGCGTTACGACTTCGAAGTGTTTGGTGGCGGCGGCAGTCTGATGACCGGTCCTGTCGAGCGACTGTGCTATCTGTACATCCGCTACGACCATTTCGAGGCCGGGCAGCGTTACATGCTGGAGGGCCGTTCACTCGGCTTCACACCAAGCGCACGGTTGTACAACGCCAAGCGTGAGATCGTTGCCGAGGATCACGACATGGACTGCCTCAGCTGAGATGAGTCAGTTGCTGTTTTTCTGATAGATGACTGCTTTTCTGCCGTAATCGCATTTGCCAACGACCATCGCCGCGTCGTGTTTGTCGGCCTCTTCCTTGCTGACGATTTCCAGTGTGTAGGAGGGCACGGCATTCGCCTGGATCTTGATTTCGATTTCTTTCTTGAGTTCTTCGCAGTCTTTGGGTGCGGCGAGAACCGAGGTGGCCAGTGCACTGCAGAGGATCGCCAAGCCAATACGTTTCATTTTGAAGCTCCCTGGGGCAGCGCGCACGGGCGTGCGCTGAACCTGCTGTCACTTATTCGACCATATTTTTGCAGCGCGGGTTCTGACTTCGCTCACATCTTCAGAGACTGTGTTGCTATTCCGATCGCCTTCGCGAGCGAGCCCTCTCCCACATTGGAATGCATTTCAAAGGTGGGAGCGGGCTTGCTCGCGAATAGGTCAGTCAGCGCTGACTCAGCTGACCAGCGATGCCTCAAGGGTAATCTTCGCATTCAACACCTTGGACACCGGGCACCCTTCCTTGGCCTTGTTGCTCAGCTCTTCAAACTGCGCCTGAGTAGCGCCCGGGATTTTCGCCTTGAGGATCAACTTGATCGCGGTGATGGCAAAGCCACCTTCGACCTGATCCAAGGTGACTTCAGCCTGGGTGTCGATGCTCTCGGCCTTCAGGCCCGCATCACCGAGAATCATCGAGAACGCCATGGAAAAACAGCCGGCATGCGCCGCGCCGATCAGTTCTTCCGGGTTGGTGCCCTTGCCGCCTTCGAAGCGGGCCTTGAAGCCGTACGGCGCTTCTCTGAGCACGCCAGTCTCGGTAGAGATCGAGCCGATGCCGGTTTTCAGATCGCCTGCCCAATGCGCGGATGCTTTCTTCACGATAGCCATGTCTGCCTCCTCAAGATCTGGCGCGGAACGCCGCGCCGTCGTGGTTTTTGCTTGCAAGGCTTCTGAGGATAGACGCCGGGACAAAGTTCAGCCCGAGTGAATCGTTGACTTTTTTAGTAGGATTTTTCCCTCAGCTATTGAAACTCGGGTATATGCCCTCATTGCACAGAACACGCTTATGAATTCGGCAGGTTTTCGTTCGCAAGAAAAAACCTGCAGACCACTCGGAGACGCAGGTTTATGAAGCAACTGTCCGATGTAAAGTTTTCCACCCTCGATCTGGTGCCCGTGCGCGAGAACGGCAGCCCGGCGCAATCGCTGCGCAATTCGCTGGATCTGGCGCAGCATGTCGAGAAATTCGGCTATACGCGCTTCTGGGTCGCCGAACACCACAACATGGACGGCATCGCCAGCTCCGCCACCTCGGTGCTGCTGGGTTATCTGGCCGGCGGCACCTCGACTATTCGTGTCGGCTCCGGCGGGGTGATGCTGCCCAACCACGCGCCGCTGGTGATCGCCGAGCAGTTCGGCACCCTCGAAAGCCTGTATCCGGGACGCATCGATCTGGGTCTGGGCCGCGCGCCGGGCTCCGACCAGATGACTGCCCGCGCCCTGCGCCGCGAACGCTCCGGCAGTGCCGATGATTTCCCGGAAGACGTCGCCGAACTGGCGCGCTTCCTCGGCCCGCGCACTCCGGATCAACGGGTGATCGCCATGCCCGGCACCGGCACCAACGTGCCGATCTGGTTGCTCGGTTCCAGCCTGTTCAGCGCGCAACTGGCCGGTGAGCGCGGTTTGCCCTACGCCTTCGCCTCGCACTTCGCCCCGCGTTTCATGCACGAGGCGATTCGCGTCTATCGCAACCACTTCAAGCCGTCGGCGGTACTCGACAAGCCTTATGTGATGCTCGGTGTGCCGCTGGTGGCGGCCGATACCGATGAGCAGGCCGACTACCTGGCGACCTCGGTGTACCAGCGCATTCTCGCGTTGATGCGCGGGCAAAGTCTGGTGCAGCGCCCGCCGGTGAAGAGCATGGATGGCCTGTGGCTGCCCCATGAGCGTGAAGCGGTGGGCGATTTCCTTGGTCTGGCGATGGTCGGCAGCCCGCAGAAAATCCGCGCGAAGCTGGAGGTGCTGGTCGAGCAGACGCAGGCTGATGAGCTGATTTTCACCTGCGATCTGTATGAGCATGCCGATCGCCTCCATTCCTACGAACTGCTGGCTCAAGTCATGAAGGGTTGACTCTGGAATACCGCCCTTGTGGGAGCGGGCTTGCTCGCGAAGACGGAGTGTCAGACACCTTGGATGTCGGCTGACATAACGCTCTCGCGAGCAAGCCCGCTCCCACATTGGGAATGTGTTGTACACAAAAAAGCCGACGCATTTGCGTCGGCTTTTGCATTTTCAGTGAGATCAATGGCGTTTGTAGACGATTTCTTTTTTGCCACCGTCGCAGCTTCCTACGGTTTTGCCGTCAGCGCCCTTATTACTTCCCTTGTCGACAATCTGCAGCGCGTAACCATGTACGCCTTTGGCTTCCAGCTTGTCCTTGATTTCCTTCTCCAACTGATCACACGACTTGCCAGCAGCAAACGCGCCACCCGCAAGGCTCAACAAACCTACTGCCAATATGAACTTCTTCATCGGTCGCACTCCCTGGTCGGATTAAAAGAGGCGGGCACCGGCGGTGCCGATGCGCTCACCTTGTAGCGCTTTGCCATTCCTATGGCACTCGGCCAGCGCGCAAGTTCAGAAGCGTAGCCCAAACTCAGCTGCTGGCAATGCGGAAGCCGACTTTGAGTGTTACCTGGAAATGCGCAGCCTTGCCGTCCTTGATGTGGCCACGGGTATCGACCACTTCAAACCATTCCAGATGCTTGATGCTCTTGTTGGCTTCGGCCAGCGCGTTGTTGATGGCGTCTTCGATGCTGCTGGTGGACGAGCCGACCAGCTCGACTTTCTTGTACGTGTGATGGTCACTCATGGCGATCTCCTGGATGTGTGGATTTGAGACTAGCAGTGAATCTGCACTGATGATTTCGGCGGCTCGATGCAAGTGAAGTTCAGATTTTCTGCACTTTCTCAAACCGCTGAAGTCCCAAACAACACACGCCACTCATCACCAATGCAGGAGAGCCACCATGGCCAACACCTCTTTACGTAAAGCCTCGTTGCAAAGCATGGAAGCCGAGATCGAGAGTCTGCTCAAATCGTTGGAAAGCCTGAAAGACGACGCTTCGGACGAGTCGCGCAAGACCCTCAAGGCGCTCAAGAGCAACGCTGAAAGCGCGCTGAAACATTCGCGCAGCCTGCTCAGCGATGCTTACGAAGAAGTAAAAGTGAAAACCCGCGAGACCGGCATCGCCACCCGCGATTACGCTCAGGAACATCCTTGGACCACCGCCGGTGTGGCAGTCGGTGCAATCGGTCTGCTGGCCGCTTACTTGCTGTTCAAGCGCGGCGAGTGATCCGACTGGCGCAGCTCATTCTTGAGCCACTGCGCCAGTTGCCGGGCGCGTCCGTCTGCGGCGCGCTTGGGTAGCCACAACGCCAGTTGCGCCGGGGTTTCGCAAAAGCCCCACGGCGCAACCAGGCGACCGGCCTTCAAGTCCTCAGCCACCAGCGGCTCTGGCGCGATTGCCACGCCGAGTCCGGCCACTGCGGCCTCCAGCAGATAATACAAATGCTCAAAACCTTGCCCTAACTTCAACGCCTTGGCGTTGAGGTGATTTTGCTGTGCCCAGCTCGGCCAGGCTTGCGGGCGCGATGTGGTGTGCAGCAGCGGTTCGCTGAGCAAGGCTGATGCCGGCGCGGTTTGCAGGCGCTGATAACCGCTGAACAACGGGCTCATCACCGGCCCGATGCGTTCCGCCGCCAACTCGTACACCTGCATGTCGGCCGGCCATGGCGGCTCGGCGAACAGCAGCAAGGCATCGAGTCCGGGGCGCCGCGGGTCGAGATCGCCTTCACCGGCCGACAGATGCAGACGCAAGTCCGGCAAGTCCGCGTTGAGTCGTCCCAGGCGTGGAATAAACCAGCGCGCCAACAGACTGCCGGAGCAGCCGAGTACGAACGGCGCATCAGCGGTGCTCTGCGTCAGCTCGGCGCAGACGCTGCGCAAGCGATCAAAGGCCTCACCGCTGGCGTCCCGCAGACGCACTCCGGCATCTGTGAGTTTCAAGCCGCGACCATCCTTGACGAACAGGCTCACGCCCAGATGCTCTTCGAGCACCTTGAGCTGACGGCTAACCGCGCCGTGGGTGACGTGCAGCTGTTCGGCCGCCTGACTGACGCTGTTCAGTCGGGCGGTGGCTTCGAACGCGCGCAAGGCGTTCAGCGGGGGAAGGTCGTGGCTCATGGTATCTGTGAGTTTTCCTGACAGGTTGCGGCGATCTTATCGGTTTTCAGCCTGGAAGGTCAGGGGTAGAGTGGACGCCATTGTCTTCTCACCCGAATTCACCTGGAGCACATCATGACCCAGACTTCGAACACCTCCAACCTGCGTAGCGGCCCGGACGATAACGGCCTGTTTGGCGCGTTCGGCGGCCGCTACGTGGCGGAAACCCTGATGCCGTTGATCCTCGATCTGGCCCGTGAATACGAAACGGCCAAGGAAGATCCGGCGTTCAAAGAAGAACTGGCCTATTTCCAGCGTGACTACGTCGGACGTCCGAGCCCGCTGTACTTCGCCGAGCGTCTGACCGAGTTCTGCGGCGGCGCGAAGATCTACCTCAAGCGCGAAGAGCTGAACCACACCGGCGCGCACAAGATCAACAACTGCATTGGCCAGATCCTGCTGGCGCGGCGCATGGGCAAGAAACGCATCATCGCCGAGACCGGCGCTGGCATGCACGGCGTGGCGACGGCCACTGTGGCCGCGCGTTTCGGTCTGGACTGCGTGATCTACATGGGCACCACTGACATCGAGCGTCAGCAGGCCAACGTGTTCCGCATGAAGCTGCTGGGCGCCGAAGTGATCCCGGTAGTGGCCGGCACCGGCACCCTGAAAGACGCGATGAACGAAGCGCTGCGTGACTGGGTGACCAACGTCGACAGCACCTTCTACCTGATTGGCACCGTGGCCGGCCCGCACCCGTATCCAGCCATGGTGCGCGACTTCCAGGCGGTGATCGGCAAGGAAACCCGCGAGCAGCTGCAAGCTCAGGAAGGTCGTCTGCCGGACAGCCTGGTGGCGTGCATCGGCGGCGGTTCCAACGCCATGGGCCTGTTCCACCCGTTCCTTGACGACCAGAGCGTCGAAATCATCGGCGTCGAAGCGGCCGGTTACGGCATCGAAACCGGCAAGCACGCGGCCAGCCTCAACGGCGGCGTACCGGGTGTGCTGCACGGCAACCGCACGTTCCTGCTGCAAGACGACGATGGCCAGATCATCGACGCCCACTCGATTTCCGCCGGCCTCGACTACCCGGGCATCGGCCCCGAGCACGCCTGGTTGCATGATATCGGCCGCGTCCAGTACACCTCGGTGACCGACGACGAAGCCCTCGCCGCGTTCCACCAGTGCTGCCGCCTCGAAGGCATCATCCCGGCGCTGGAAAGCGCGCACGCGTTGGCTGAAGTATTCAAACGCGCGCCAAAACTGCCGAAGGATCACTTGATGGTGGTCAACCTGTCCGGCCGTGGCGACAAAGACATGCAGACCGTCATGCATCACATGGAACAGTCGAAGCAGGAGAAACACTGATGAGCCGCCTGCAAACCCGTTTTGCCGATCTCAAAGAACAGAATCGCGCCGCGCTGGTGACCTTCGTCACCGCCGGTGATCCGGACTACGACACCTCGCTGGCGATCCTCAAAGGTTTGCCGGGCGCTGGCGCCGACGTGATCGAGCTGGGCATGCCGTTCACTGACCCGATGGCCGACGGCCCGGCGATTCAACTGGCGAACATCCGTGCATTGGGCGCCAAGCAGAATCTGGCGAAAACCCTGCAAATGGTTCGCGAGTTTCGCGAAGGCAACAGCGACACGCCGCTGGTGCTGATGGGCTACTTCAACCCGATCCACATGTATGGCGTTGAACGTTTCATCGCTGACGCCAAGGAAGCGGGCGTCGACGGTCTGATCGTGGTCGACATGCCGCCGGAGCACAACAATGAACTGTGCGATCCGGCGCAGGCTGCGGGCCTGGACTTCATCCGCCTGACCACCCCGACCACCGACGATGCGCGTCTGCCGAAGGTGCTCAACGGCAGTTCCGGGTTTGTTTACTACGTGTCGGTGGCCGGTGTGACCGGTGCCGGTGCGGCAACCCTGGAACACGTCGAGGAAGCGGTGACTCGTCTGCGTCGACACACTGACCTGCCGATCAGCATCGGTTTCGGTATCCGGACTCCGGAGCAGGCGGCGTCCATCGCTCGTTTGGCCGACGGTGTGGTGGTGGGTTCGGCACTGATCGATCATATCGCCAATGCGACCACGCCGGCCCAGGCAGTCGATGGTGTGCTGGGTCTGTGCAAGGCGCTGTCCGAAGGCGTGCGTCAGGCCCGCGTCAGCTGAAAGTAAAGTTCCTGATACAGAGGAATTAGCGTCTCGCTGCGCAACCTAATGAGCAAGACCGAGGGATTCAGAACCACGTTCTGAATCCCTTTTTGCTGTTGGTGCAGTGAGGAAAGACCCGATGAAAATGCCGAAACGTCTGATTGCCGGACTGGGTGTGCTGATGATCAGCGCGACCCCGCTGCTGGCCAGCGCCGATCCACGCGATGATCATGACCACGGCGGCCCGCAACCGGGCCATTACGAGAACCACGGTGACGATCACCGTGGCCCGCAAAACGACCACCGTGGCGGTCCGCCGCGCGATTTTGGTCCAGTGCGCCAGACCATTCGCGACAACCACGGCTACTTCGTGCGCGGTGCACCGCCACCGCCGGGCATTCGTCTGGAGCGTGGCCGGCCGTTGCCGCACGGTTACTACGGCGAGCGGCTGGACGGGCGGGCGCTGAGCCGTCTGCCGGTGTATCCGGGTTATGAGTGGCGCCGCGCCGGCGGTGACATTGTGCTGATTGCGGTAGGTACCGGGATCGTCTACGAAATTCTGGACGGTGTTTTGAACTGATCGACAGACCCTAAAAAGATCGCAGCCCTACGGCTGCGATTTTTTTTCAGGGCAGCTCAAGTCCGCCGGATGCCTTGTGCAATTTGCGCAAATGCTCGCCAACCTGCTTCACGTTGGCCTCGCAAGCCGCAATTTCCGCAGCGCGCTTGGGCTCCAGCAGTGCTCGTACTTCTTTGTCCAGGTCGCCGCTCAGCGCCAGCAGTTGTTTCTGGCGCTGGCTGCTTTCAGCTTCCAGACGACCGAATTCGCTTGGCTGCGGCAAGCCGTAGCCATGGGAGTCGAGCAACTCCGCCGGACGGCTGAGGAAGCCGCTGTTGGCAAGAATCTCCTGCAGGGTCGCGTTGGCTTTGTCCATGCCACCGTTTTCCAGCTCCCGAGCGCCAAGGTAGCGCTGCTTGACCTCATCCTGGGCCAGCAATAACTGGCGACGGTAGCTCGCCTGTTCCAGCAGCAACAACGCGGCACTGGTGCGCAGGTCTGCACGCTCGAACCACTGACGGCGTTCTTCGGCGGAAAGTGAGAGCCACTCTTCGACACTGGTCTGTTTGATCGGTAACTGCTTCTTCAACACATCGAACATCGCCTGATAGCGATCACGGAACGAGTCGAATCGGTAGCCCAGCCGCAAGGCCTCTTTCGGATCGTCCAGCACGCTGGTGTCGGCCAGGCCACGGCCTTTGAGCACTTCGAGCAAACCGTTGGGCATGATGCTGTCCAGACCGACGAGTTGCTTGTTGTTGCTGCCGCTGCGCAGCAGTTTCAGGCTTTCCACGGCGCAGTTGTTGGACAGGAAGAAGTAGTTGCCGTCGTAGCTCCAATGCATCTCGGCGGCGTGTTCGACCACCTCTTCAATCTCGGTACGCGACAGGTTCAGCGGCACCGAAGCGAGGCTGCGCATTTCGGTCTTGGTGTACTCGTCGATCACTTGCGCCAGTGGCAGTACGAACAGCCGTGATGGGTACTTGCCGACCAGTCCGTCCCAGCTCGACAGCTGCACATCACCGACGAAAGCGCGGTAGGACAGCACCAGATGTTGATCCAGATCGAGCCGGCAATCCGGACCCCGTGGTCGGCCGGGTGCACAGATCACCAGGCGCAACATGCTGTGGCCCCAGCGGCTGACCCAGTTCTGGTTGGCCTCCGCCAGCAGGTAGTCGACGGCGTAAACCCGTTCCGGATCGACCTGGCCCAGCGGCTGTTTGGCAAAGTCGTTACCGGCGTTGAGAAACGCAAAGGTCTTGCTGCAGGTGTCCTTGGCGGGCGGGGTCCAGCCAAAGCGTTCCTGGTAGTAGCGATAGAGCGCCGGACGCCGACAGGCGTAGCTCGGGTCGAGGAGGAAATACTCCATGTTGACCGCGACGAACTCCTTGGGGCTGGAGATCTCGTAAAGGTCCGGGCTGCGGGCGATCTGCCGGTTGTGCTGTTCGCGCTCGCCACGGCGCCCGACGTATTGCTGCCAGCCGGCGAGGTCGAGCAGGCGTGGGTCATCGCTGAGGGTGAAGCGGCGACCGTTCTGGCCGCGGCATTCATCGGGAATGCCGATCAGGCCCGCGCTGTTGCTGCGCCGAGTGCAGCGCTGGATCAGCGTGCGTTCGGCGGCGGGCCACAGGCGGGCGCGGTCATAAATGTGGGTGAGTTCGTGCAGCACGGTTGCCAGCAGTTCCTGGCGCACGGTGCCGTGGGGGCGGTTGGTTTTCTTTTTGGCCGCGCTACCGTCGGTGAGGCCGGCGAGCAGTTTGCGGTTCAGATCGAGTTCGGAGACCAGCGCCGCTTCGCCATAGGCGTTGTCGGGCATTTCGTCGGTCCAGCCGACATCGATGCGCCGGTCCAGTTGCTCGATGAAGCGCGGCGGCAATTTCTGCATCGCTTCATCGAGCAGCGCCTGGCTGGCCTGTTGTTCGGCAGGGCTCAGGCCGTCGGTCTTGAGCCGCAATTGCAGGCTGGCGTGGGCGCTGTTGCCCAAGAGCAACAACGCGCTGGCCAGCAGCCAGGCGCTGAGTGACTTCACAGGGCGAGAATGGCTTCGGCCAATACCTGGTCGCTAGCGTCGCGGGCTTCCGGCACGCGGCTGCGCAAGGTATTGAAGGCCGCTTCGAGGTTGGCGCCACGAATGTCGCCATTGCTGGCGACGAAGCTGGCGGCATCGTCGTGGGCTTCACGGATGATTTTCGAGTCGCGAATCGAGGTGGTGGTGTCTGAGGTGAAATCAACGGTGCGCTGGGAGGCGCGAACGATGATGTTACTGGTGGCTACCAGGGTGTGCGCCTGGGCCACATCGGCCAACAACAACAGGCCAAGGGCGGCAGCAATCAGCGGGCTACGCATGGAACGACTCCGGAGGGGCAATGTTAACGAGGGATCAGGATAGCTATTGGACGAGAATTGCCTGCGCCAGTTCAAGGTCGCCAGCATGAAGTTTTGGTCGGCTCTTGCGTAGGTAATGCAGTGCGGATTCGAGCTGCGCGCCTCGCAATTCACCGTCACTGGCAACAAACGCAGCCGCATCATCGTGAGCAGCGATGATCAGTTTACGGTCGAACGGTGCGGAAGACACCATGCCGGTCGCCCAAAGGCTGACCACGGTGTTTTGCGTGGAGACATCAAAGGCATCGACCGACGTCGCCCAGCAGGCGCTGATCAGGACAGAAGGGAAAAGCAGTTTGAGTAAACGCATGGGGCTCGATAGCTGTTAACGAGCCCCAAGGCTAGCGCAAACGCCCGGGCCAGAGCCAGCGGCGAAACATCGGGACACGTCTTGCGTGTCCCTTCAAGCAATGCAGGATCAGATCGCCAGGATGGCTTGCGCCAGTTGAGCGTCAGTCGCGTTCAATTGCGGTGCCTGGTGGCGAATAAGGTCCAGAGCGCTTTCCAATTTCACGCCGCGGATCTGGCCTTCGCTGGCGACGAAGCTGGCAGCGTCGTCCCGAGCGGCGATTACAACCTTGTTGTCGCGCAGGGACGAGGTGGCATCGGAGGTGGCGTCGGAAGAGGACTTCAATGCGCCAACCACTGCGTCGGTGGTCACGATGAAGCTGGATGCGCTGGCATTGGCAGCCACGGCCAGCAAGGCGGCAGCGCTGAGCAGGCGAAGACGGGACATGGTGGATCTCCTGAAAGTAAACCGTATAGAGAGGTGGCTTGTGTCTGATGAGTCAGACGCGGGTTACAGAAGATTCGCCACGTTCTGGCGGCGATATTAGGCCTGCGCGCCGGGTTCGCACAGTGGGCAAAATGCTAGCGCCAGAAGGGTTTCTCCAGTTCATTCAGTCGATCGGCGTGGCTTAAGCCCAGATCCGCCAGATCGCGGTTATCCAGTTGAGCCAGCAAGCGCCGCGTCCTGGCGCGCTCCAGCCCTTGCCACAGGCTTCGAAAAAGGCGCCGCAGCGGGTGTGAGTGAATGAGAGGTTGAGCCGAAATTTCCGAAACATCCTGTAAGTCTTTCATGGCGTTTCCCTTAAGCCGAGATGGGTTAAGGACATGCTGCGCCCGATGCAGTTTGGTCGGCAGATACACCAATGGAAAATTGTACTGGTTCAGATATTGATTGCTAGAAACTGTACTTGTACTTCCAAAACCAAGCTGTACGGGCGTTTTCGAACCCTGAAACGACAAGACCCGTCGCGGTTTCCCGCGACGGGTCTTGTTTGTTCGATTCGGGTTGCTGGCGGTGGGTCTAACGACCAGAGCCAGCGACGCTACTTAGCGCCAGAACGGCTTGCTCAGCTCTTCGTAGCGTTGTGCTTCGCTGATACCGGCGTCAGCCAGCAGACGCGAATCCAGACGAGCCAGTTGGTGGCGGCTGGAGATGCGGCGCTGCCACAACATCAGGTTGGCGATAACGCGCAGAGGCAGGGAAGCCTGGGTTTTTGCAGCTTTGTCTTCGAAGAACAGTTCGGAACTGAGTGTACGTTCCATGGTTGACATCCTTCCGCTTGTGGCGGGATCAGGTAGTGGTTTGACTGGTGCCCATGATCCTCTCGTTTGCCTAGTCTCTCTAGATACAGTTCAACTGTATTGTGAGTGACCAGTTAACTGTTTATAGGGGGTGTACGGGTCAAAATTGAGCAAACTGTACCTGTCTGCACTTAACTGGTGCATTTTTGCTCGATTCGGGGGAGTTGGTAGGAAAAAGCTGTAGGAAAACACCGGTACAGTAGTACAGTTTTTTCCAGAAGAGGCTGATGAAAAAACCGCCGAAACAAACTGTGTTTGCATCGGCGGATTTGACTGTATGAATTACACCGCCAGCATGTGCCCGGTTTCTTCCAGGTTTATGTGCCAGCTCAAGGCGTCACGCAGAATGTGCGGGGTGTGGCCACCGATGGCGCACGCTGCAGTGAAGTAGTCGTTCAGCGCCTGGCGATAGTCCGGGTGCACACAGTTGTCGATGATCACTCGGGCGCGTTCGCGTGGGGCCAGGCCGCGCAGGTCAGCCAGACCGACTTCGGTCACCAGAATGTCGACGTCATGCTCCGTGTGGTCAACGTGGCTGACCATCGGCACCACGCTGGAAATCGCGCCGCCCTTGGCGATCGATTTGGTCACGAACACCGCCAGGTGCGCGTTGCGCGCAAAGTCCCCCGAACCGCCGATACCGTTCATCATCCGCGTGCCGCAGACGTGGGTGGAGTTGACGTTGCCGTAGATGTCGAACTCCAGCGCGGTGTTGATGCCGATGATACCCAGGCGGCGCACCACTTCCGGGTGGTTGGAGATCTCCTGCGGACGCAGCACCAGTTTGTCCTTGTACTTCTCCAGGTTGCCGAACACGTCGCTGTTGCGCCGCTCCGACAATGTGATCGAGCTGCCCGACGCAAAGCTTAGCTTGCCGGCGTCGATCAGGTCGAAGGTCGAGTCCTGCAGCACTTCGGAGTACATGGTCAGGTCTTCGAACGGCGAGTCGATCAGGCCGCACATCACCGCGTTGGCGATGTTGCCGATCCCGGCCTGCAACGGGCCGAGCTTGTTGGTCATGCGCCCGGCGTCGACTTCCTGCTTGAAGAAGGTGATCAGGTGCTCGGCGATGGCGTTGGTGTCGACATCCGGTGTCGACACCGTGGACGGCGAGTCCGCCTGTTGGGTGATGACGATGGCGACAATTTTCTCCGGCGGGATCGGGATCGCGGTGCTGCCGATGCGATCGTCGACTTTCACCAGCGGAATCGGCGTGCGCGTCGGGCGATAGGTGGGGATATAGATGTCATGCAGGCCTTCGAGGTTGGCGTTGTGCGCCAGGTTGATCTCGACAATCACCTGCTTGGCGAAAATCGCGAAGCTCGCCGAGTTGCCCACCGAGGTGGTCGGCACGATGTGGCCTTGCTCGGTGATGGCCACGGCTTCGATCACCGCGATGTCCGGCAGCTTCAATTGCTGGTTGCGCAGTTGCTCGACGGTTTCCGACAGGTGCTGGTCGATGAACATCACTTCACCGGCGTTGATCGCCTTGCGCAAGGTACTGTCGACCTGGAACGGCATGCGGCGCGACAGTACGCCAGCCTCGGTCAGTTGCTTGTCGAGGTCGTTGCCCAGGCTGGCGCCGGTCATCAGGCTGATCTTCAGCGGCGTGACCTTGGCTCGCTCGGCCAGTGCGTGAGGGACGGCTTTGGCTTCGCCAGCGCGGGTGAAGCCGCTCATGCCGACGGTCATGCCGTCTTCAATCAGCGCGGCGGCGTCGGCGGCGCTCATCACTTTATCCAACAACGAAGGCAGGCGAATACGGTCACGGTACATGGATTATTTTCTCGGGAAGCGAGTAGCAGGATGCGCAGTCTAGTGAATTTCGCGGGCGCCTGTCCCGCTACCAAGGTCGCAAACGAGGCGTCTATTTAGCGGGTTTCAAGTAAAACACCGTTACTGGATCTGCAACAACGTGGCAAATTGTCCGACGTTTTGCGCAAACAAAAACGCCCCGACAAGTCGGGGCGTTGGGTGCCGCCACGGAGGATTACTCGACCGCTTTGACCATGTCTTCGATGACTTTCTTCGCGTCGCCGAAGACCATCATGGTCTTGTCCAGGTAGAACAGTTCGTTGTCCAGACCGGCATAGCCGCTGGCCATCGAGCGCTTGTTGACGATGATGGTCTTGGCCTTGAACGCTTCGAGAATCGGCATGCCGGCAATCGGCGATTTCGGATCGTTCTTGGCAGCCGGGTTGACCACGTCGTTGGCACCGAGCACCAGCACCACGTCGGCCTGGCCGAACTCGGAGTTGATGTCTTCCATCTCGAACACCTGATCGTAAGGCACTTCGGCCTCGGCGAGCAGGACGTTCATGTGCCCCGGCATACGGCCGGCCACCGGGTGGATTGCATACTTCACGGTCACGCCGCGATGGGTCAGCTTCTCGGTCAGCTCTTTCAAGGCATGCTGCGCGCGGGCCACCGCCAGGCCGTAACCCGGGACGATGATCACGGTGTCGGCGTTGGTCAGCAGGAACGTTGCGTCGTCGGCCGAACCGGACTTCACCGGACGGGCTTCTTTCGCACCGGCCGGGCCAGCGTCAGCCGTGTTGCCGAAACCGCCGAGCAGTACATTAAAGAAAGAACGGTTCATCGCCTTGCACATGATGTACGAGAGGATCGCGCCGCTCGAACCCACCAGCGAACCGGCAATGATCAGCATCGAGTTGTTCAGCGAGAAGCCAATGCCCGCTGCCGCCCAGCCCGAATAGCTGTTGAGCATCGACACCACCACCGGCATGTCGGCGCCGCCGATCGGGATGATGATCAGCACGCCCATCACGAACGCCAGGGCCAGCATCAGCGCGAACGCTGCGAGGTTGCCGGTGAGCATGAAGGTCACGCCGAGCACCAGTGTCGCCAGACCGAGTACCGCGTTCAGCTTGTGCTGACCGGCAAACTGTACCGGCGCACCTTGGAACAGGCGGAACTTGTACTTGCCCGAGAGCTTGCCGAAAGCGATCACCGAACCGGAGAAGGTGATTGCACCAATCGCCGCGCCGAGGAACAGCTCCAGGCGGTTGCCCGCCGGAATCGAGTCGCCCAGTTGCTTGACGATGCCCAGCGATTGCGGCTCGACAACGGCGGCAATGGCGATGAACACCGCCGCCAGACCAATCATGCTGTGCATGAACGCGACCAGTTCCGGCATCTTGGTCATTTCAACGCGCTTGGCCATGATCGAACCGGCAGTGCCGCCGATCAGCAGGCCGACGATCACGTAACCGATGCCGGCAGTCGCCAGTTCAGCACCGAGCTTATAGATGAGGCCGATGGTGGTGAGGATGGCCAGGGCCATGCCGAGCATGCCAAACAGATTGCCGCGCCGCGAGGTGGTCGGGTGCGACAGGCCTTTGAGGGCCTGGATGAAACAGATCGACGCGATCAGGTAGAGCGTCGTGACGAGATTCATGCTCATTACTTCGGCGCCTCTTCTTTTGCTTTCGGGGCTTTCTTCTTGAACATCTCAAGCATGCGGCGGGTGACCAGGAAGCCACCGAACACATTGACCGCAGCCAGCGCTACGGCGAGGGTGCCCATGGTCTTGCCCAGCGGCGTGACGGTGAGCGCGGCGGCCAGCATGGCGCCGACGATCACGATCGCCGAAATGGCGTTGGTCACTGCCATCAGCGGCGTGTGCAGCGCAGGTGTAACGTTCCAGACCACGTGGTAACCGACATAAATCGCCAGCACGAAGATGATCAGGTTGTAGATACCGGGGGAGATAAGCTCTTCCATCGTCTGAATCCCTGCTTAGGCGTTTTTGCGGATGACTTGGCCGTCGCGGCACATCAGGCACGCGGCGACGATGTCGTCTTCGAGGTTGACGTCGAACTGGCCTTCTTTGGTGAACACCAGCTTGAGGAAGTCCAGCAGATTGCGTGCGTACAGCGCCGAGGCGTCTGCAGCGACTTCACCCGCCAGGTTGGTCGGGCCGACGATGGTCACGCCGTTCTCCACCACGACCTGATCAGCCACGGTCAGCGGGCAGTTGCCGCCCTGAGCTGCTGCGAGGTCGATGACCACCGAGCCTGGCTTCATCTGCGCCACGGTTTCCGCGCTCAGCAATACGGGTGCCTTGCGGCCCGGGATCAGTGCGGTGGTGATGACGATGTCGGCCTGCTTGGCGCGTTCGTGCACAGCCTGGGCCTGACGTTGCATCCAGCTCGCCGGCATCGGGCGGGCGTAACCGCCGACACCGACCGCGCATTCACGTTCTTCGTCAGTCTCGTAAGGCACATCGACGAACTTCGCACCGAGGGATTCGATCTGTTCCTTCACTGCCGGACGCACGTCAGACGCTTCGATCACCGCACCCAGACGTTTCGCCGTGGCAATCGCCTGCAACCCGGCCACGCCCGCGCCGAGAATCAGCACGCGCGCCGCTTTCACGGTGCCCGCAGCGGTCATCAGCATCGGCATGAAGCGCGGATAGTAGTGCGCGGCCAGCAACACAGCCTTGTAGCCGGCAATGTTCGCCTGCGACGACAACACATCGAGACTCTGCGCCCGAGAGGTACGCGGCGCCGCCTCCAGGGCGAACGCAGTAATCCCGCACTCGGCCATTTTGGCGATGGTGTCGTTATTGAAGGGGTTGAGCATGCCCACCAGCACCGTGCCGCGCTTGATCAGCGCCAGTTCGGTGTCGCTGGGGGCGACCACTTTGAGAATCAGCTCGGCAGCGAACGCATCGTTGGCACTGCCAATGGTTGCGCCCGCCGCTTCATAGGCACTGTCGACAACGCTGGCTTTGACGCCGGCGCCGGTTTGCACAGTGACCTTATGACCTTGGCTGATCAGCTTTTTAATGGTTTCCGGGGTTGCAGCAACCCGTGTTTCACCGGTCTGGGTTTCGAGAGGAACACCAATGTGCACGTCAAATCTCCTGCGTGATCTTATTGAGTAAACCCAGGCACTGCGGATGGTGCGACTGGGGCGGCCGATCAGCACGATCCCGCCAAATCAGGGCGGGGCGCGGCATTTTGCAGGCGAACTTTATGCCCTTCAAGGGATTATGACGGGTGACGGAAAATTAACTACAAGTCATCCCGTGACCGAATGTCGCAGATGGCCAGCTGAATCCCTTGCAGGCCGTGCCTTGTAAGGATTCTGGCTGAATTTGAAAAAATTTCTCATCGGCGGCGTGAATAGGCCGTAATGAGTCGTGAATAGAGGCTCAAAGCCACGTCCGCAGGCGCTTGTGGGACGTCTGTACGACTTTCGGACACAGTCTGCGATTTTGCGACAAATACTTATATCTGTAGGGCTTTGATTTTCCTGACTACCGGGTTAGTAATCGCTGTAAGGCCTTATCCTTCTAGGTTGTAGCTGTTTGCCTGGTTGACCAGCCAATCGCGAAAAGCCTTGAGTGATGCCGATTCGACCTTTCGCTCCGGAATCATCAGGTAATACGCCTTGATGCTGGAGAGCGCACTCGGGTTGGCGATCACCAAGCGTTTCTCGGCCAGTTCGCGCTGAATCAGGAACGGTGGAATCAGCGCGATGCCCATGTCGTGCATGGCCGCTTGGGCCAGCATGGAGAATAGCTCGTAGCGCGGGCCTGTCATGTCGCGTGGGATGTTCAGGTTCAGGGAGTTGAACCACTGCCGCCAGGCGTAGGGACGGGTGGTTTGCTGCAACAGAGGCAGCTCGGCAATCTCGTTGGGTGTCAGATGTTTCTTGCTGCCGAGGAGAGCGGGGCTGCACACCGGCATCGGATTTTCGCCCATCAGCCTGTGGGATTCGGTACCCGGCCAATCGGCGTCGCCAAAATAGATCGCCGCATCGAAATCAGTGTCGGCAAACAGGAACGGGCGGGTGCGGTTGGTCAGGTTGACCGTTACTTCCGGGTGTTTGAGCTGGAAGTCCTTCAGCCGTGGCAGCAGCCATTGCGTGCCGAAGGTGGGCACCACCGCCAGTTCGATCACATTTGTGCCCTGCTGGCCCATCACCGAAAGCGTGTCGCGCTCGACGGCGTCGAGTTGCGTGGCCACCCGACGACTGTAGGAAAGGCCTGCTTCCGTCAGCTTCACTCCGCGTCGCGAGCGTCGGAACAGTTCCACACTGAGGAACTCCTCAAGGCTGGCGATCTGTCGGCAAATGGCGCCCTGGGTGAGTGAAAGTTCTTCGGCAGCCTTGGTAAAGCTCTCGTGCCGGGCGGCGGCTTCGAAACTGATCAGGGCCGTGGTACTGGGAATCTTCCTGCGCATGTACTGCAACCTCACTAATGCGCCGCATAAAAGGCATTCAGCGACGTTTCGGAGTGAGAAATTAGCACAACAGGATGCGAAATCCTCGTTTGCCGCGCTGGCGAACCGGGCCTAGGATCAATGCCACGTTAATTCACCGATTTGCGAGGACGCACTCATGGGCGGTAAAGCTAGCTTCAACTGGATCGATCCCCTGCTGCTGGATCAACAGCTCACCGAAGAGGAGCGCATGATCCGCGATAGCGCCGCCCAATTCGCTCAGCAAAGCCTGGCGCCCCGCGTGTTAGAAGCTTTCCGCCATGAGAAAACCGACCCGGCAATCTTCCGCGAAATGGGCGAAGTCGGCCTGTTGGGGGCGACCATTCCTGAGCAGTACGGTGGTAGCGGCTTGAACTACGTCAGCTACGGTCTGATCGCCCGTGAAGTAGAGCGCGTCGACTCCGGCTACCGTTCGATGATGAGTGTGCAGTCCTCGCTGGTGATGGTGCCGATCAACGAATTCGGTACAGAAGCACAGAAACAGAAATACCTGCCGAAACTGGCGTCTGGCGAATGGATCGGCTGCTTCGGTCTGACTGAGCCAAACCACGGTTCCGACCCGGGCGCGATGATCACCCGTGCGCGCAAGGTCGACGGCGGCTACAGCCTGACCGGCGCCAAGATGTGGATCACCAACAGCCCGATCGCCGATGTGTTCGTGGTCTGGGCCAAGGACGATGCCGGCGACATCCGTGGCTTCGTACTGGAGAAAGGCTGGAAGGGCCTGAGCGCTCCGGCGATTCACGGCAAGGTCGGTCTGCGCGCATCGATCACCGGCGAAATCGTCATGGACAACGTATTTGTGCCGGAAGAGAACATCTTCCCGGACGTGCGCGGTCTGAAAGGCCCGTTCACCTGCCTCAATTCCGCACGCTATGGTATTTCCTGGGGTGCCTTGGGCGCTGCCGAGTTCTGCTGGCACACCGCTCGCCAATACACCCTCGATCGTCAGCAGTTCGGGCGTCCACTGGCTGCCACTCAACTGATCCAGAAGAAGCTGGCCGATATGCAGACCGAGATCACTCTGGCCCTGCAAGGCTGTCTGCGTCTGGGGCGCATGAAGGACGAAGGAACCGCAGCGGTCGAGATCACCTCGATCATGAAGCGCAACTCCTGTGGCAAGTCGCTGGATATCGCCCGCATGGCCCGTGACATGTTGGGCGGCAACGGCATCTCCGATGAGTTCGGCGTGGCCCGTCACCTGGTCAACCTGGAAGTGGTGAATACCTATGAGGGTACCCACGACGTTCACGCGCTGATCCTCGGTCGCGCGCAAACCGGTCTGCAGGCGTTCTATTAACAGGAGAGCGACCATGGGCGCGCTGTCGCATCTGCGGGTACTGGATTTATCGCGTGTGCTGGCCGGGCCGTGGGCCGGGCAGATTCTCGCCGACCTTGGCGCCGAGGTAATCAAGGTCGAGCGCCCGGGCAATGGCGATGACACGCGTGCCTGGGGGCCGCCCTTCCTTAAAGACGCTTATGGGGAGAACACCAGCGAGGCTGCCTATTACCTGTCGGCCAACCGCAACAAGCAATCGGTGACAATCGACTTCACTCGGCCTGAAGGGCAGAACCTGGTACGGGAGCTGGCGGCGAAGTCGGACATTCTGATCGAGAACTTCAAGGTCGGTGGGCTGGCTGCCTATGGGCTGGACTATGAGTCGCTGAAGGCGATCAATCCGGATCTGATCTATTGCTCGATCACTGGCTTCGGTCAAACCGGGCCGTATGCCAAGCGTGCGGGTTATGACTTCATGATTCAGGGGCTGGGCGGGCTGATGAGCCTGACCGGTCGCCCTGAAGGTGATGAAGGCGCCGGGCCGGTGAAGGTGGGAGTGGCGCTGACGGACATTCTTACGGGGCTGTATTCGACCGTGGCGATACTGGCGGCGCTGGCGCATCGTGATCACGACGGTGGCGGGCAACACATCGATATGGCTTTGCTGGATGTACAGGTCGCATGCCTGGCGAACCAGGCAATGAACTACCTGACTACCGGCAATGCGCCAAAACGTCTGGGTAATGCACACCCGAACATCGTGCCTTATCAGGACTTCCCGACGGCCGACGGTGATTTCATTCTTACCGTTGGCAATGACGGCCAGTTCCGCAAGTTTGCCGAGGTGGCGGGCCAGCCGCAGTGGGCGGACGATCCGCGATTCGCGACTAACAAGCTGCGGGTGGCTAACCGTGCGGTGTTGATTCCGCTGATCCGTCAGGCGACGGTGTTCAAGACCACCGCCGAATGGGTGGCTCAGTTGGAGCAAGCGGGTGTGCCGTGTGGTCCGATCAATGATCTGTCCCAAGTGTTTGAGGATCCGCAGGTGAAGGCGCGTGGGCTGGCTATAGAACTCCCGCATGCGCTGGCGGGGATGGTTCCGCAGGTGGCGAGTCCGATCCGGTTGTCGCAGACGCCTGTCGAGTACCGTCGCGCGCCTCCGTTGTTGGGCGAGCATACGCTGGAGGTTTTGCAGCGGGTGCTGGGTCTGGGTGCAGGTACAGTGGATGCGCTCAGGGCGGATGGAGTGCTTTGAGCGTTCCTTCTATATAGAAGGAGTGGTTTTCCTTCTTATATATAGAGGGGTTTGTATGTTTTTTAACCGATCCGTAAGTTGTTGAAAGAAAACTGAAATTAACGGTTGACGGCAGATTCTGGAGGTCTATAATTCGCCCCACTTCCGGCGCAGTCGAAACGGAAAACTCCTTGAGATTCAATGAGTTACGAAGTTTTCGACAGT
>NZ_JBYOKU010000046.1:0-41224 GCF_057799175.1 Pseudomonas sp. 14P5.3.2
CGTAAGGGCGAAACCCTAAGCAGCCGTTACCGCAGCAACGGATATTCACCCAAAACGATCAAACAACATCCACACCAACATGAATCGCATCATGCCGCCAAAACTCCAGATCACAATCAATCAACCGCTCATGCTGATCATAATTGACCCGAGCAATCCGTAACCCCGGACTCCCCACAGAAACACGCAAAGCCGCCGCCGCATCCACCGACAACGACGTCGGCACAATCTCGAACCGCACCCGCCCATAGTGCAAATCGTAATGCCGCGCATACAACTCGGTCATCGACTGATTCAAATCAAACCCCAGAATCCCCGGAAAATACTGCGGGTTCAGATAATGCTCCACATACAACACCAGCCGCCCATCAATCCGCCGCGACCGACAAATCTGAATCACGCTCGACAAAGCAGGTAACTGCAACAACGCACACACCGCCACCGACGCCGGCTGCAAGCGCGCCGAAATCACCTCGGTCGACGGCACCCGCCCCTGCGCACTGACCATCGCGTGAAAATGACTGCGCTGCATCAGGTTGTACGCCAGACGTGGTGGCGAAACGAACCAGCCACGGCGCTCCTCGCGATAAATCTGCCCCTGCGCCTCCAGCTGCAACAACGCCTCACGCACTGTAATGCGCGTAGTGCCGAACAACTCACTGAGCTTGCGCTCGGCCGGCAACTTGCTCCCGGGCGCGAGCAGGCCGTGATCAAGTTGCTCCTGCAACACCTGACCAATCGCTGTCACCGCTTTTGTTGCCTCATCGCGCATCAACGTTACCTATCTGGACTAGACCAGCACTGTTTCGGGGCAAAAACCGTACGGCCTGCAAGCCGTTTCCATGTGTTGCAAGCCTAGGCAGTGCAGATGACCGAGAGATGACAAACCTGCCCGACGGTCGCCCTCATGACTTGCAATACATCGGCCAAGTCCCTTGTCTGCCGGGGCTTTGACCTTGGTCTACGCTTACCGGGCAAGCGCCGAAACCGGGCAAATAAAAGGCCTGCCGGGCGACCGCCGACATCAAAGTGTCATCCAGCCCCCTTAAATTGGCTCAGGTATTGCTGACCTAGACCAACACAAACCGCAATCGCAGCGTTGAACACGACCAAGGAGCTTCGGAATGAAACAGCTTTTCCTGGCAACACTGTTAGGCTCGACCATTGCAATGTGCACCTCCGCCATGGCGGCGGGTACCGATTTGAAAACCCTCGAAGCCGCTGCGAAAGCGGAAGGCGCCGTCAACAGCGTCGGCATGCCCGATGACTGGGCCAACTGGAAAGGCACCTGGGAAGATCTGGCCAAGACCTATGGCCTGAAACACATCGACACCGACATGAGCTCGGCCCAGGAAATCGCCAAGTTCGCCGCCGAGAAAGACAATGCCACCGCCGACATCGGCGACGTCGGTGCCGCCTTCGGCCCGATCGCGGTCAAGCAAGGCGTGGTGCAACCGTACAAGCCAAGCACCTGGGATCAAGTCCCGGACTGGGCCAAGGACAAGGACGGCAACTGGGCACTGGCCTACACCGGCACCATCGCCTTCATCGTCAACAAGAAGCTGCTGCACGGCTCCGAAGTGCCAACCAAATGGGCTGACCTCAAGGGCGGCAAATACAAGGTGTCCATCGGTGACGTGAGCACCGCCGCGCAAGCCGCCAACGGCGTACTCGCCGCGGCCCTGGCCAACGGTGGCGACGAGAAGAACATCCAGCCGGCCCTGCTGCTGTTTGCAGACATCGCCAGGCAAGGTCGCCTGTCGATGGCCAACCCGACCATCGCCACCATGGAAAAAGGCGAGATCGAAGTCGGCGTGGTCTGGGACTTCAACGGCCTGAGCTACAAGGCCAAGATGGCCAACCCGGATGACTACGTGGTGCTGATCCCGTCCGATGGCTCGGTGATTTCCGGCTACACCACCATCATCAACAAATACGCGAAAAATCCGAACGCCGCCAAGTTGACCCGCGAATACATCTTCAGCGACGCCGGCCAGACCAACCTGGCGCGCGGCAACGCCCGTCCGATCCGTGCCGATCACCTGCAACTGCCGGAGGACGTGAAAGCCAAGCTGCTGCCGAACGAGCAGTACAAAAAGGTCACGCCGATCAAGGACGCCGACGCCTGGGAAAAGACCTCCAAGGCCTTGCCGCAGAAGTGGAACGAAGAAGTCATCGTAGAGATGAAGTAATCCTGTAAATCCCCACTGCTGGATCCATTGGAGATCCAAATGTGGGAGCGGGATTGCTCGCGAATGCGGTGGATCAGTCAAGCATCTATTGACTGACACTCCGCCTTCGCGAGCAAGCCCGCTCCCACAGGGGATCCAGGTTGAATCTGAAATTTCCTGTTTTCGCGGAGTTTTTGCCCCTATGAAGCACAACGTCATCCTTGTCGTGCTCGACGGTCTCAACTACGAGGTCGCGCGTCACGCCATGGGGCATCTGCAGGCTTACGTTGGCGCAGGACGCGCTGCGCTCTATCAGTTGGAGTGCGAGTTGCCGGCCCTGTCCCGACCGCTTTACGAATGCATCCTCACCGGTGTGCCGCCGATCGACAGCGGCATCGTCCACAACAACGTTGCACGGCTGTCCAATCAGCACAGCATCTATCACTACGCCCGCGACGCCGGTCTGAAAACCGCCGCAGCGGCCTACCACTGGGTCAGCGAGCTGTACAACCGCTCGCCGTTTGTGGCGGCCCGTGACCGCCATACCGACAATCTGTCGCTGCCGATCCAGCACGGGCACTTCTACTGGAGTGACCACTACCCGGACTCGCACCTGTTCGCCGACGCGGAAAACCTGCGCCTGCGTCATGCGCCGAATTTCCTGCTGATCCACCCGATGAACATCGACGACGCCGGCCACAAGCACGGCCTCGATTCCGCGCAATACCGCAACAGCGCGCGCGCGGCGGACATCATCCTCGCCGACTACCTGCAAGTCTGGCTCGACGCTGGCTATCAGGTGTTGGTGACCGCGGATCACGGCATGAACAACGACCGCTCGCACAACGGCTTGCTACCGGAAGAGCGCCAGGTGCCGCTGTTCGTCCTCGGCGACGCCTTCAGCCTCAATGCTGATGCCGCGCCGAAGCAGACCGAGATCTGCGGCACGGTCTGCGCACTGCTCGGCGTGCCCCATGACAAACCTGTGTGCCGGGAGCTGCTCAAGTGAACGCCATGACTCGCGGCAAATGGCTCGCGGCCCTGTGTCTGGTGCCGTTCGCGCTGTTCTTTATCGTGTTCGAAATCGCCCCGCTGGTCTGGGTGATGATCAACAGCCTGCAATCGGAAGAGTTCGGCTGGGGCTTCGCCAACTTCAGCAAGATCTTCAGCTCGAAGTTCTATTTACAGGCGATCCAGTACAGCCTCGAGATCAGTTTCTGGTCGAGCGTGTTCGGCATCATCATCGCCGTGCTCGGTGCATATTCATTGCGCCGGGTCGACTCGAAACTGCGCAACTTCGTGAATGCCTTCGCCAACATGACCAGCAACTTCGCCGGTGTGCCCCTGGCTTTCGCGTTCATCATCCTGCTCGGTTTCAACGGCAGCATCACCATCATGCTCAAGCAGGCCGGGATAATTCAGGACTTCAACCTGTACTCGAAAACCGGTCTGATCATCCTCTACACCTACTTCCAGATTCCCCTCGGCGTGCTGCTGCTCTACCCGGCCTTCGACGCCTTGCGCGAGGACTGGCGCGAGTCTGCCGCGCTGCTCGGTGCCAACGGCTGGCAGTTCTGGCGGCATATCGGTCTGCCGGTGCTGACCCCGGCGCTGCTCGGTACTTTCGTGATCCTGCTGGCCAACGCCCTCGGCGCCTACGCCACGGTGTACGCCTTGACCACCGGCAACTTCAACGTACTGCCGATCCGCATCGCGGCGATGGTTTCCGGGGACATTTCCCTCGACCCGAATCTGGCCAGTGCCCTGGCCGTGGTGCTGGTGGCGTTGATGACTATCGTCACCGTCGTGCATCAACTGCTGCTGAAGAGGAGCTACCATGTCTCGCGCTGAATCCGGCCCGGCCGGCGTCTACCACCGCGTCGTGGTGTATCTGCTGTTCGCGATCCTGCTGCTGCCGCTGGTGGGCACGCTGATCTACTCGATCGCCAGCAGTTGGTCGGCGACCATCCTGCCCAGCGGCTTCACCTTCAAGTGGTACATCCAGTTGTGGAGCGATCCGCGCTTCCTGCATGCCTTCGGCCAGTCGCTACTGGTGTGCGTCGGCGCGCTGGTGCTGTCGGTGGTGCTGATCCTGCCGCTGCTGTTCGTGGTGCATTACCACTTCCCGAAACTCGATGCGCTGATGAACATCCTGATCCTGCTGCCCTTCGCGGTGCCGCCGGTGGTGTCGTCGGTGGGTCTGTTGCAACTGTACGGTTCCGGGCCGCTGGCGATGGTCGGCACGCCGTGGATTCTGATCGGTTGCTACTTCACCGTGGCGCTACCGTTCATGTACCGGGCGATCACCAACAACCTGCAGGCGATCAACCTGCGCGACCTGATGGACGCCGCGCAACTGCTCGGCGCCAGCACCTTTCAGGCGGCATTTCTGGTGGTGCTGCCGAACCTGCGCAAGGGCCTGATGGTCGCGCTGCTGCTGTCGTTCTCGTTCCTGTTCGGTGAGTTCGTGTTCGCCAACATCCTCGTCGGCACACGCTACGAAACCCTGCAGGTGTATCTGAACAACATGCGCAACAGCAGTGGCCACTTCACCAGTGCGCTGGTGATCTCGTACTTCTTTTTCGTGCTGGTCCTGACCTGGATCGCCAACATCTTGAACAAGGACAAAAGCGAATGAGCTATGTCAGCGTCCAACACCTGCAGAAAAACTACGCGGGCACTACGGTGTTCAGCGACATCAACTGCGAGATCAACAAGGGCGAATTCGTCACCTTGCTCGGCCCCTCCGGTTGCGGAAAGTCCACGCTGCTGCGCTGCATTGCCGGGCTGACGCCGGTGGACGGCGGCAAGATCTTGCTCGATGGCGTCGACATCGTGCCGCTGAGTCCGCAAAAGCGCGGGATCGGCATGGTGTTCCAGAGCTACGCGCTGTTCCCCAACATGACCGTCGAACAGAACGTCGCCTTCGGCCTGCGCATGCAAAAGGTCAATGCCGACGACAGCCACAAACGTGTCGCCGAGGTGTTGAAACTGGTCGAGCTCAACGACTTCGCCAGTCGTTATCCGCATCAGCTTTCCGGCGGTCAGTGCCAGCGCGTTGCCCTCGCCCGCTCGCTGGTCACTCGCCCACGCCTGTTGCTGCTGGATGAACCGCTGTCGGCGCTGGATGCACGAATTCGCAAACACCTGCGCGAGCAGATCCGGCAGATCCAGCGCGAACTCGGCCTGACGACGATTTTCGTCACCCACGACCAGGAAGAAGCGCTGACCATGTCCGACCGGATTTTCCTGATGAACCAAGGGAAGATCGTGCAGAGCGGCGATGCCGAAACCCTCTACACCGCACCAGTGGACATATTCGCCGCAGGCTTCATCGGCAACTACAACTTACTTGACGCCGACAGTGCCTCGAAGCTGTTGCAACGGCCGATTAACCACCGTATCGCAATTCGCCCGGAAGCCATCGAGCTGAGCCTCAATGGCGAGCTCGATGCGCAGATCCGCAGCCACAGCCTGCTCGGCAACGTGATCCGCTACCGCGTCGAAGCGCGCGGCGTGGAACTGGTGGTGGACGTGCTCAACCGCTCGGCGGCGGATCTGCATCCCGACGGTCAGCGTCTGGCGCTTTCCATCGATCCGACGGCCCTGTGTGAGGTAGCCTGATGACTTTGCTGACGTTGAAGAGAGAACTGCACTGATGGCCCTGGCAATTTTTGATCTGGACGAAACCCTGATCCACGGCGACTGCGCCACCCTCTGGAGCGAACAGATGGGGCGCCTGGGCTGGGTCGATCCCGAGTCGTTCATGCGCAAGAACAACGAGCTGATGGACGCCTACAGCCATGGCAAATTGCGCATGGAAGAGTTCATGGCGTTCAGCCTCGAACCGCTGATCGGCCGCACCCCGGAAGAAGTCGACCACCTGGTCGGCCCGTGGGTCGAAGATTTCATCGAACCGATCATCTTCAGCGACGCGACCAAAACCATCGCCGCCCACCGCAAGGCCGGCGACCGGATTCTGGTGATCTCGGCCTCGGGTACACACCTGGTCAAACCGATCGCCGAGCGCCTGGGCATCGACGAGATTCTGGGTATCGAACTTGAAGTCGCGCACGGCGTTTACAGCGGCCAGACCGTCGGCACGCTGACCTACCGCGAAGGCAAGATCACCCGCCTGCTGGAATGGCTGGATGCCGAGGAAGAAAATCTGGAAGGCGCGAGTTTCTACTCCGACTCACGGAACGATTTGCCGTTGCTGCTGAAGGTGGATTTCCCGCATGTGGTAAATCCGGATCCGGTGCTGCTGGAGCATGCCGAAAAAGCAGGCTGGCCGATCCATCTCTGGAAATAAACAAAGGTTTAAATGTGGGAGCGGGCTTGCTCGCGAAGGCGGCGGATCAGTCAAGAATATATCGACTGACACTCCGCTTTCGCGAGCAAGCCCGCTCCCACACAGGTTTTTCAGAGTCCTCAGGTGAGGCTGTCGTCGATCACCAACACCACCTTCCCCGAAACCGTATTACTCGCCAGCTCGGCAAACGCCGCTTCGGCATCCTTCACCGGGAAAGTCTTCGCCAGTTGCGGACGCAACCGCCCTTCGGCAAACAACGGCCACACATGCTGGCTCAGGTCACTTAACAGGTCGGCCTTGAACTGATCGTCACGACTGCGCAACGTCGAACCGAGCAACTGCACGCGCTTGGCCAGCACCTGTGCCAGATCCAGCTTCGCCTCTCGTCCGCCCATCAAACCGATCAGCACCCAGCGCCCGTCCAGCGCCGTCAACTTGAGGTTCAGCGCCGCATAATTGCCGCCGACCGGATCAAGAATCACGTCAAACGGCCCGAGGTCGCGCAGGCTTTCCAGATCATCAGTGCGCACCACCCCGCCCTGGGCCCCCAGCGCCTCGCAGTAGGCCAATCGCTCGGCAGACCCGACGCTGACCCAGCATGGATTGCCGAACGCCTTGCACAGCTGAATGGCGGCTGAACCAATTCCACTTGCACCGGCATGCAGGAGAACCTTTTCACCGGGTTTCAGCGCTGCGAGCTGAAACACGTTCAGCCAGACCGTTGCATAAACCTCGGGTAATGCCGCGGCCTCGATCAACGAAACGCCCTCGGGCACCGGCAGCACGTGCCGTCCGTCGACGACCACCTCTTCAGCCATTCCGCCCCCGGCCAGCAAGGCGCAGACCCGGTCGCCGACTTGCCAGGACGAGCCGGCGCCGACCTCGCTGATCACCCCGGAGCACTCCAGACCGAGCACCTGACTGGCGCCAGGCGGCGGTGGATAAAGCCCGGCTTTCTGTAATAAATCGGCGCGATTGAGGCCGGCAGCCGCCACGCGAATGCGCACTTGTCCTACATCACATGCCGGACTCGGCTCTTCAACCCATGCCACTTGCCCTTCAACGCCTTGCAATGCCTTCACAGTGCCTCCATAGTGAGTCTGGACTGAGCCCGAAGCTGTAGCGCCGGGCTTTTTGCATTATGCGACCGGCTCTCGTAGAACCGGCGACTTCAAAGACGGCCTAATATGCGTTATCAATTGTCCCCGCGTCGAATCAGCATGAAGCATTTGCTCCCCAGCACCGCCCTCGCTCTTTTCATCGGTATCGGTTTGTTGCCGATGTCGGGCAAAACATTCGCAGCCAACAGCTGGGACAACTTGCAGCCTGATCGCGACGAAGTCATCGCCAGCCTCAATGTCGTCGAGTTGCTCAAGCGTCACCACTACAGCAAGCCGCCGCTCGACGATGCGCGCTCGGTGATCATCTACGACAGCTACATCAAGCTGCTGGACCCGTCGCGCAGCTACTTCCTGGCCAGCGACATCGCCGAATTCGACAAGTGGAAGACCCAGTTCGACGACTTCCTCAAAAGCGGCGACCTCAACGCCGGGTTTACCATCTACAAACGCTATCTGGACCGCGTCAAGGCGCGTCTGGACTTCGCCATTGCGGAGCTGAACAAGGGCGTCGACAAGATGGATTTCACCACCAAGGAGACCTTGCTGATCGATCGCAAGGACGCCCCTTGGCTCAAATCCACGGCTGAACTGGACGACCTGTGGCGCAAACGCGTCAAGGACGAAGTGCTGCGGCAGAAGATCGCCGGCAAGGATCCCAAGCAGATCCAGGACACCCTGACCAAGCGCTACAAGAACCAATTGGCGCGCCTCGATCAGACGCGCGCGGAAGACATCTTCCAGGCGTACATCAACACCTTCGCCATGTCCTACGACCCGCACACCAACTATCTGTCGCCGGATAGCGCGGAGAACTTCGACATCAACATGAGCCTGTCCCTCGAGGGCATCGGCGCCGTGTTGCAGAGCGACAACGATCAGGTGAAAGTCGTGCGTCTGGTGCCGGCAGGCCCGGCCGACAAGACCAAGCAGGTTGCACCGGCTGACAAGATCATCGGCGTTGCCCAGGGCAACAAAGAGATGGTCGACGTGGTGGGCTGGCGCCTGGACGAAGTGGTCAAGCTGATCCGCGGCCCGAAAGGCACCGTGGTGCGTCTGGAAGTGATTCCGGCCAGCAATGCGCCGAACGACCAGACCAGCAAGATCGTGCCGATCACTCGCGAATCGGTGAAGCTTGAAGATCAGGCGGTGAAGAAATCGATCCTCAGCCTGAAACAGGATGGCAAGGACTACAAGCTCGGCATCATCGAGATCCCGGCCTTCTACCTCGACTTCAAGGCGTTCCGTGCCGGTGATCCGGACTACAAGAGCACCACCCGTGACGTCAAGAAGCTGCTGACCGAACTGCAGAAAGAGAAAGTCGACGGCGTGGTCATCGACCTGCGCAATAACGGCGGCGGTTCCCTGCAGGAAGCCACCGAGCTGACCAGCCTGTTCATCGACAAGGGCCCGACCGTACTCGTGCGTAATGCCGATGGCCGCGTGGATGTGCTTGAAGATGAAAACCCGGGCGCGTTCTACAAAGGCCCGATGGCGCTGTTGGTCAATCGCCTGTCCGCCTCGGCTTCGGAGATCTTTGCCGGCGCCATGCAGGACTACCATCGCGCACTGATCATCGGTGGCCAGACCTTCGGCAAAGGCACCGTGCAGACCATTCAGCCGCTGAACCACGGCGAACTGAAACTGACCCTGGCCAAGTTCTACCGGGTTTCCGGGCAGAGCACCCAGCATCAGGGCGTGCTGCCAGACATCGATTATCCGTCGATCATCGACACCAAGGAAATCGGCGAAAGCGCCCTGCCGGAAGCCATGCCGTGGGACACCATCAAGGCAGCGATCAAGCCTGCGGTCGATCCGTTCAAGCCGTACCTGGCGCAGCTCAAGTCCGAGCATGAGGCACGTAGCGCCAAAGATGCCGAGTTCGTGTTCATTCGCGACAAGCTGGCCCTGGCGCAGAAGCTGATGGAAGAAAAAACCGTCAGCCTCAACGAAGCCGAGCGCCGTGCCCAGCACGCGGACATCGATGCCAAGCAACTGGCGATGGAAAACATCCGTCGCAAAGCCAAAGGCGAAGAACCGCTGAAAGAGCTGAAGAAGGAAGACGACGACGCCCTCGCGGCAGCCGAGCCGGACAAGGTCAAACCAGAGGACGACGCCTACCTGGCCGAAACCGGGCGCGTGCTGCTGGATTATCTGAAACTGAGTAATCAGGTGGCCAAAAAGTAAGATGATGGCAATTTAGTGTTGACGCTCCTCGGAGCGTCATCAAACAGTCATCATTCTGTCGTGAAATAAAGGACTGGGAGCGTCTCTTCAAGCAAGAGCGCTCCCGGTCCTTTTTTTATCGCCAGAGATAGCCATGACCACGACCGAACAGCTGAGTGCCTTGAGCTCGATCCTGACTCAAAGCGGTTTGCACAGTCTGTTCCAGCCGATCATTTGTCTTTCCGAACGTCGTATTCTCGGTTACGAAGCCCTCACCCGTGGCCCGTCCAACAGCCCTTTGCACTCGCCTATCGCGTTGTTCGCCGTGGCCCGTCAGGCCGGGCGTTTAAGTGAACTGGAAATTGCCTGCCGCCAGTCTGCCTGCCGTCGTTTCAACGAGCAGCAATTGCCGGGCAAGTTGTTCCTCAACGTTTCACCGGAATCCCTGCTTGAAGCCGCGCACCAACCGGGGCGGACCCTGCAACTGCTGCAGGACTTCGGCATTCCACCAAGCCAGGTGGTGATCGAACTCACCGAACAGACGCCGATCGACGATTTCCAGTTGCTGCAAACCGCGCTGCATCACTATCGGGCGATGGGCTTTTCGATTGCACTGGATGACTTGGGTGCCGGCTATTCGAGTTTGCGTCTATGGTCGGAGCTGCGCCCGGATTACGTGAAGATCGACCGCCACTTCATCGACGGCATCCATCAGGACGCATTGAAACGCGAGTTTGTCGGCTCGATCCTGCAAATCGCCAAGGCGTCACGGGCACAGGTGATTGCCGAGGGGATCGAGTTGCCAGAGGAACTGGCGGTGCTGACCGAGATGGGCGTCGATCTGGTGCAGGGTTACCTGCTCGCTCGCCCACAGGAGCATCCACCCCGCGATGCCCGGGCCCTGATGCCCAAACACGACAGCAGCGCCGTGGCGCTGAACGACGAGGGCAGCGACCTCAGCGCCCTGCTCAACGACCAACCGGCGGTGCATCGCGACACACCGACCGCTACCGTACTGGAAGCCTTCCGCCGCCAGGCCAATCTGAACTCACTGGCGGTGCTCGATGAACAGGGCCAGCCGTGCGGCATCGTCCATCGCCATTCGCTGTCCGACGCCTTGCTCAAGCCGTTTGCCACCGACCTATTCGCCCGCAAGCCGATCAGCCGCCTGATGAACGACGACTTCCTCGCCGTGGAGATGAGCCAGTCGCTGCAACAGGTCAGCCGCCTGATCACCAGCCGCGCCCGGCAACGCATCGAAGAAGATTTCATCATCACCCTCAACGGCGGATATCTCGGCCTCGGTCGGGTGATCGACGTGCTCAAGCTGATCACCGAACTGAAAATCCAACAGGCCCGCTACGCCAATCCACTGACCCTGCTGCCCGGCAACGTGCCGATCCAGCAATGCCTGACCCGCCTGCTGCAACAAGGCCGCGAATCGATCATCTGCTACGTCGACATCGACAGCTTCAAACCCTTCAACGACATCTACGGCTACGGCCGTGGCGACGAAGTCCTGCTGTGCCTGGCGCAATGCCTCAACGAACGCGTCGACCCATCCCGCGACTTCGTCGGCCATATCGGCGGTGACGACTTCCTGCTGGTGCTCGGCCCGGAAGACTGGCGCAAACGCCTCAACCAGTTGCTCGACGACTTCCAAAGCCAATGCCGCCGCTTCTATCGCCCGGAACATCTTGAGGCCGGCTGCTTCATCGCGCCGAATCGTCAGGGGATGCGGCAGGAGTTTCCGTTGCTCTCGTTATCGATCGGCGTCGTCCACCTGCATCCCACGGCTTGCGCAGAACTGGATGCTAGTCAGCTAGCGGAAATGGCCTCACAGGCCAAGCATCACGCAAAGAATGTTCCGGGGTATAGCGTGCATGTGATTGATAGTCTTGCTGCTGCCGCCCCTCATCAACCGCAACTGATCGGCCAACGCTGATTCCATAGACGACACAGATCCCTGTGGGAGCGGGCTTGCTCGCGAAGGGGGCATTTGAATTAGCCCAACTGTTTCGGCCTTAACCCATATCTGAATCATCGGCGTGATACTTCAATAAACAACTCAACAAAACCTGCATAAACTGACGCTGGTCCTCTACGTCGTCATCAAAATAAGTAGTTATTCTTGTAAATACCTCATCAAAGCTATCACCGGCTTCCAAATAGTACTTCAGTGTGTCGATACACCACTCTCGTTCCTCAACGCTATAAAAAACAAACTCAGGCTTCATAAGAATATCAAATAGCTCAGCAAGCTCTTTCTTGTCATTGACATTCTTCGAGACGATGATTTTTTCACGAGCGTCATCATGAGTATTTTCTATATCAAATAGAAAAAGCAGACCACGCAAAACAAAATATTCAGGCTTACGTTTCAATTCACAAACTCCGTATAAGAGGTTATCGGCTCAGCTGCTCTATTGAGAACTACTACAGCATGTGTTTGCTGTCCATAAACGACTCCTCCCCTTTTGTACCCCTCGCCAACAACCTTACCCATATTCATAGGTTCTTTAGACGCGATTTGACCGTTCCGTCTGAAAATAAGCTGTGCACGATGTATTGCGTTAAGTTGATCTCGATAACTAAAAAAGTGAGTAGCCGCACTGGGTATTTTTGGCTGCCCTGCTCGCCTCCCATTGGTATAAACCTCGATAATTCCAGTTGTTGGATTTCTTCCCGTCAGTGAGCGTTCCTGCTGAGAAGCTAGTGTGGTCTGTTTGCCATGTTTCTCTAAGAAGTGTGCGTCTTGTGTGGCTCTCTCCATTTCATCCAGACGCCGATGAGCATTTTCTTCTGCCACCTCATCAAGCCTCGCCCGCCGCTCCTGCGCTGTCATCTTCGGCAGTGGAGGCGCTCCTTCTTCGACGACTGCACGACCCGCCTCGTACCGCATCGGACGGCGCGGTGTCGGCGGAGGACAGGTGCAGCTCAACCCCAACGGATCCACCCACCCCGTCGGATTCGGCACGTACCGGTACTGATTCAACCCACCCGCCAACTTGATGGGATCCGGCGTCAAATACCGCCCCAACCTCGGGTCGTAATACCGATGCCGGTTGTAATGCAGCCCACTTTCCGCGTCGAAATACTGCCCCTGAAACCGCAGCGGCTGGTCTAGGTAGTCCTCGCCGGCGAGGGTGATCGCCGCGACTTTGCCGTAGGCGTCGTACTGCGCCGACCAGACGATTTCGCCGCTGTAGTCGGTGAGTTCTTGCGGGGTGCCGAGGTGGTCGAGTTGGTAGTAGAACGGGCAGGCGCGTTTCGGGCCTTTGCCGTCGAGCAGCGCCAGCGGGCGGAAGGTGCCGGGTTCGTAGACGTAGCTGCGGTGGTGGGTTTTGCTGCTCTCGGCGACGAGGTGGTCGCCTTGCCAGAAGAACTCAGTGCTCTGCCCACCGACGGTCTTGCGGATGCGTCGGCCGAAGGCGTCGTATTGATAGGTCGCGGTTTGGCCGTCGGGGCGGGTCAGGCTGATCAGGCGGTGTTGGCAGTCGTAGCGGTACTCGGTAACGAGTTGCTGGTCGCGGCCACGACGCTCGCGGATCAGGTTGCCAAAGGCGTCGTAGTCGTAGTGTCGGTCGCCTTGCATCAGCAGGCGGTTGCCCTTGATCCGGGTGGGACCGGGGCGGTCCTGCATCAGCAGGTTGCCAGCGGGGTCGTGGGCGAAGGACTCGGGCAGTTCGTCACGCGAGTGACGCACGCGGATCAAGCGATCGAGGGTGTCGTAGGCGTAGGTGCGCTGGCCGTGACGGCTGTCGGCAATGTGCTCCAGATTGCCGTTGGCGCTGTAGGCATAGTCGCGGCGATACAGCGAGTCGTGCTGATGGCCTACAGCGTGGGCCAACAAACGGCCCTGATCGTCGTAGGCATAGTCGCTGAGCAGCAGGCCTTGCTGGCGTTGTTGTTCGCGACCGCACTGGTAGACGTGACTGGTCAGCAGTGCGCCATTGAGATCGATGGCGGTCAGCGCACCGCCCTTGGCGTAGTGATAATCGAGCTTGCTGTTGTCCGGCAGACGCTGGCGCTTGAGCTGGCCGCAGGCGTCATAGGCATACCGCAAAGTGCCCCAGCCCTGATGCTCGGTGATCAGCCGGTCTTGCAGATCGTATGCGAAGGCCAGTGGATGTTTCAGGCCGTCATCAACACCGATCAACCGCCCCAGGCGATCGTAACGGTAAGCCACCTGAACCCCGTCGGGCAGAGTCTTGAGCAGCAGACGCCCGGCCGCATCACGCTGGTAAGCGGTGACCAGCGTTGAGCCGTCATCGCCGAACTCGGTCTTCTCCAGCAGGTGCCCATTACGATCGTAGGCGTAGGCGGTGCGCCGGCCGTCGAAGCCGGTTTCCTGTCGGATCAATCCGCTCGGCGTGTAGTCCAGTCGATACTTTTCCCCGGACTCGTTCTCGATTTCCGTGAGCAGCAGTTGCGCATGGTCGTAGCGGTACTGCACCCGCGTGCCGTCGGGATTGATCTTGCGCGAGACCAGGTGCAGGTCATCGTCATACTCGTAGCGGGTGATGCGCCCGAGTTCGTCGCGCTCGGCGGTGATCTGGCCATAAGCGCCGTAGCTGTAGGCGCGGGTGGCACCTGTAGGAAAGGTCGTCTGAACCAGTCGGCCAGCCGCATCCCACTGCTGACGGGTAATCGCGCCGTGTTCGTCGCTAGAGGTCGTCCGCCGTCCCAGCGCATCGTAGGAAAAACGCCGCACACCGGCATCGGGCAGGGTTTCTTCGATCAGTTGGCCGAGGTCGTTCCAGACAAAAATGTGCCGACTGGTGTCCGGATAGCGGATCGACAGCAACTGCCCGCGAACGTTGTAGTAGTAATGGGTGACCTGGCCGTCGGGATCGACCGCTTCGGTGACATCCCCTTCAGCGTTGCGCCGGAATGTCCACACCGCCTCACCGCGAGAACGGCTGTGCAGGAAACCGTTGCGGTACTCGTAGGACGTTGGCTCGTCTTCCGGCGGAAGCAGCGCGATCAGCCGTCCGACGTCGTCGTAGCGGTATTCGGTGATCGCACCGAGCGCGTCCTGCTCGGCGATCAGCCGACCCTGATCGTCATAGGCCTTGAGGTGCTCACCGCCATCGGCCTCGACCTTGCGCACCAGCCGTGCGCTGTCATCGTGGACGTAAACCTCTTCGGTGCCATCGACGTAATGCACCGCGACACGGCCGTCGTCGTCCCAGACATACCGCGTGTCCATCTGCGAGAACGACGCCCAGTGCCGCACGCAGCGCGCCGCTTTGCCGGCACGCTCCCACTCCCAGAAAAAGCTTGCGCCGCCGGTCAGTTGCCGCTGCAGGATGACGTGCTGATCGTCGTAGTCGTAACGCTCGCTGTCACCGACGGCGTTGGTCGCGGCCAACAAACGCTGACGGGCGTCGTAGCAATAACTGACCAACGTTTGCTCGGTGCGCCAGCCATCGCCCCCAAGCACCTGGTAATCCACCGCTAACAGATGCGCCTGGTCGTAGCGCAAAAACAGCGAGCGACCTGCGCCGTTATCCAGGCGCTGCACACGGTCGGAATAATCGCGCTGTACGGTCAGACGATTGCCATACGCATCACTGACCGCCGTCAGCCGCCCAGCCCGAAAGTGATAAAACCGCGCCGTTTCCCCCGCCAGCGCGAGGATCAGTTCCTCCGGCTCATTCCCGAGAAAAATCGCCGCCCGCGACAGGCTGTTGTGAATCTGCGGCCGTTCAACGCTGGGCAACGGAAACCGCGTGCGGCGGTTCTCGTGATCGACCCAGACCACCACATCGCCATCAAACTCCAGCCGATGCGCCAGCGAATGACTCCAGCCAAACCCCAGCCCGACATCGATCTCCACCGCGCTGGTGCGGTACAACCGGGTGAACTCGAACGGCAGCAAACCATCGAGCGTGCCATCGCTCAGGGTCAGGAGTTCTTCGCCGGTGACCATCGACACCGGACAGCCGTTGGTGCAGGTCAGCGGCGCGCAATCGGCGCTGTCGCCGTTGGGGTTTTTCGCTTGATCGGGAGCGTTATCGTGGTGCTCGTTTTTCTTCAGGGCGGCATTGCGCTTCGCATCCCAGCGCAATTGCATGCGCCCCTTTTTCACGCCGGCGGCAATACCCCGCGCGGCAACGGTTTTGTACTGGTCGACGTAATGGATGAACGTGTTGACGATGCCGAAAATCGCCTTGACCAGGCGCTTTACAACCGACAGCAACTGGGCCGCGCGATCCGCCAGGCGCAGGGTCAGATAAGCGATCCCTGCGCCAGCCCCGACGAATGTCAACACAACGCCGATCAGCACATCGATCAGCACCTGCACGATCATCATCGACGCCGTTTCAGCGGTTTTGCCGGCGATCTGGCTGGGCGGCAGCATCTCGAACCAGAGGCTCGCCGCACGCAACAGCAAACACAGCGCCGCTTCATCACTGACCAGCAACTGCAGTTTCTGCATGACATCCGGAGCTGATTCTGCGAGATGGATCAGATCAGCCGCGCCGCTTCCCAGGCGCTCGGCAAATGCGCCTGGATCCTTGAGAATGTCCGACAGCATCCCGATGCTGTCCCACACCCCCTCGATCGCCGCCCAACTCCCGGCGAGCATGCCGTTGCTCGCGGCTGTCGCCAGCGACTGCGACCACTGCGGCTTGAACCCCTGCCACTCGCTGCGCAGCCAGCCATCCAGCTCACCGGTCAAGCCATCGTAGGACTTGAACAGCGCCTTGATCTGCTCCGGGGTAACGTCGCTGTGCACCTGCACGCGATAGAACTTGCCTGGCGTACCGGTGAAGGTGCCCCGGCCTTGCGCATCCAGTGCCACGGGCGAGGTTTTTCCATCATCCACCGCCACCACATCCACCACGATGTCGCCCAGCGGAATGTCGTACACCGACTCGAACTTGCTCTCGATCGCCAGCACTCCGCTCTTCGGGCACTGCACGACGCTGGTGGAAAACTCACTGTCGCCAGTGCTGACGGCAGTGACGCGATCGCCGAAGCGAATGATCCGCTCCATGCCCATCAGCGACGGCAGGTCGGCCGCGTGGCTGACCTGGTCGGCCGCGCGACTCAACCAATGCTCAAGTTGTTGGCGATAGAGGTCGAGGGTGTCGGGGAAGCTGTCGAGTTCCTGCTCGATGCGGCTGACGGCGTCCATCAGCGCACACGACGATGCGGGGTGGAATGAAAAACCGGGTCAAACATGAGCGTTCCCTCGCGCAGAAATTAGGCGCGGGGACTTTGCGGGGGATCAGCCAGGAAAGAAGTCAGGCGAGTAGGCGTTTGCTGTAGGACTAATCTGTAAAAAACCAGTTACTACAAAACGTATAGCTATAAACGTAAACGTGGCGTGAGGTTTCCCTCACGCCACGTTATCGGGCCGACACAAATGGATTTACTGGGTTTAATCGCGAGCGCTCAATTCTTTGAGTTTGAGTTCGGCCAAAGGGTGGCCGGCCTTGGCGGCCAAGGTCCACCAGCGCGCAGCCTCTGCTGGATCCGGCCCCTTGCTCGGGGTGCCTGCAAGGCAGATCACGCCGACCTGATAGGCCGCTTTGCCATCGCCGGCGAGTGCCGCCAGACGCAATAGCCGCACACCCTCTTCGCGGGCACCCAGGCCAACCCCGCGAAACGTCAGAATGTGCCCATAAAAGCTTTGCGCGCCAACATCGCCAAGATTGGCCATGCGCGCAAACTGCCCTTCGAGCCACCGCCAGCCTCTGGGCTGGCGGACGAACCACGACCAGTGAAACAGCCTACGTGCCAACCAGTAACTGGCCGACGCCTTGAGTCGTAAGAACACTCAGGCCTCCGCCGATTCCGGGTACTCGTATTCGAAAACCCTGACCACTTCCGACGCATGCCAGGAAGCAGCCGCGACGCCATCGGATGGCCCGGAAAAGCGCCCCAGACGCTCGACGCATTCAAAAAAACCGGTACGTGGCAAACGGCTGGCACCCTGGCTGATCACCAGCGAGCTGCGCAATGGCTGCTCGGCCTTGGCGTCCAGTGCGGCCAGATGCTCAAGTGCCGCGGTCAGCGTCTGCATCGCCGGCGTCGGCAGTTGCAAACGTTCGAGCAAGGCTCGATAGGTCAACAGATGGCGCTGCCTGCGCGCCTGATCCAGCTCCCCGAGCAATCCGTCCCAATGTTGACGACTGATGCGTACGCTCACGATTCATCCCTCCAACCCGGCACCGTCAATTCCCAGGCCAGGCTGCGACGAATCGCGGCGTCAGGTTGACGCTCGCCGCTTTCGATCATGGCCAGATAAGACGGGCTGATGCCTACCGTGCGGGCCAGCGCCTCGATGGCGATGCCCTTCCCTTCGCGCAAACTGCGTAGTTGATCCAGACCTGGAAGAATCGGGTCCGGCGTTGCAGCTGCCGGCGCTGGCGCCTGCTGCTGCGGTGTTTCGTTGATGCCTGCTGCTTTCAGTAGAGCCTGATACTGAACCCATGGCAGAACCGCATATTCGGGTTCGCCATCGCGTGCAATTATCTGAATATCCATGACTACCCCGTAGGACAACAACACTTAGCGAGTCGGCACTTTTCCCTAGAAGTGTAATCCTAACAGCGGCCAAGGTCGCGGGGGGTATCTATCTGTATCCAGGCGAAGTGAATCAGGGCTTTTTCGGACCCTGCAGCTGAAGTTGTTCGGGTGTATCAGGCAGGCGCTCGACCACCGCGAGCTTTTCCGGCTGCTGCCGGCTGCGCCAGAGCCGGAAAGCATTGAGCTCGTCGTCGAGGGTTTTCATCACCCAAGCCAGAACCGCGATGTCATCGAGCATGCCGAACACCGGGATGAAATCCGGGATCGCATCCACCGGACTGAGGAAGTACATCAGCCCCGCTACCACCGAAACCATGGCTTTCGGGCTGATGGCCCGATACTCGCCACGCCAGTAAGCCAGGCACAGTGCCTGGAGCAGACGCAGATCATCCTTGAGTTTGCCAAGACGATTGCCTTGCGCGGCACCTTTGCTCGCCACCGCGAACAACAGAGTCGGCAGACGCCCACGCGCCAGCAATCGACCGGCGAGGGGCAGAAATCGGGCGAAATTCCACGGCGCTTTCATCTATTTCTCCCGTTGAAATGTTATCCACACAAATTGTGGATAACCTTGTGAACAGAGCTGCATTTCAGCGCTGAAAGCCCCGTTTTATAAGGGCCGCGCTCAGATCGGGCGTTTTTTACTCACATAAAAAACCCCAATATTTCATTGACTTGGCAGCTCAGGGCGTCTAGCGCTGGCGGCCTCAATCTCTAGGACTGCTGCGAGCCGCATCCGTTCGCTCTGTTTACCGCCAGCTTCGTCCAGATGCAACAACGCCCCGCATAAGCGAGGCGTTGTTGGCGAAGCCGTTAACGATGCCTGTTACTTGGCAGCAGCGGCGTCTTCTTTGGCTGGATCCTTGATGGCCAGCAGTTCCAGGTCAAAGACCAGGACCGAGTTGGCCGGGATCGCCGGGCTCGGCGATTGCGCGCCGTAAGCCAGATCGCTAGGGATGTACAGCTTGTACTTCTCACCAACGTGCATCAGTTGCAGACCTTCAACCCAACCCGGGATCACGCCGCTGACCGGCAGATCGATCGGGCTGCCACGTTCAACGGAGCTGTCGAACACGGTGCCGTTGGTCAGCTTGCCGGTGTAGTGAACGGTCACTACGTCGGTAGGCTTAGGCTGTGGGCCGTCGGCTTTCTTGATCACTTCGTACTGCAGACCGGATGCAGTAGTGGTCACGCCGGCCTTCTTGCCGTTTTCTTCGAGGAATTTCTTGCCGGCAGCTGCCGACTCTTCGCTCATCTTGGCCATACGCTCTTCAGCACGCTTCTGCAGCGCGGCAAAGGCTTCGACCAGTTCTTCGTCTTTCAGCTTCTGTTCTTTCTTGCCGACGGCATCTTCGATGCCCTGGGCTACCGCTTTGGAGTCCAGATCATCCATGCCTTCCTGAGCAAGGCTCTTGCCCATGTTCAGGCCGATACCGTAGGAAGCTTTTTGCGCCGGGGTTTTCAGCTCTACGCTGGTCTGCGAATCACAACCCGCGAGGACCAGGCTAACCAGGGCTACCGCCGCCGCCAACCGATGCTGTTTCATGCTATTTCCTTGTTCATGCGCCGAAAGGGCAATCGAGTAAAGCCGCGAGCTTATCAGGCCGCCACGACCAATGGCTACCGGCATGAGAGCAGGAAACGTCCGATAAGTTCAGGGATTAAAACGCATTCGGGAAAAGGGACGATGAAGCTTCTGTCATCTTGGCCCGACAGAGACTGAAGAGACTTCCTACCACAGTTGGCGTAATGGCCACTTGCCGCACCCGCAACAGCTGGGGCATAACAGCGCAACAACTCGACAAGGATGTTTAACTTGCGCCTTCTCTACCGTGTGCTGACCCTGATCATCGTGCTGCTGGGCTTGGGCCTGGCCGTGGTTTTGTACTACGTCGCCAACCCGAAATTACCGTTCTACTCCCCCGCCCAAAAGGTGCATTACCTGAACCAGTGGAGTGAAGAAGAACGCCAGACCTACTACTTCACCCCGCAGGGCACACAGGTCAAAGGCCTGCGTTATGAATGGTTCGAGGCGCTGGAATTGCCCTTCTCGCAGCAGCGTTTCGCGTCCCCGGAATACCTCGCACGCTTCGGCTTTCTGGTTGATCCGCAACAGAAAGCCACACCGAACAACCCTGGCAATCTGCCGGTCGGTTTCGCCCGCCATCGAAATCCCGGCGGTAACGAGCAATATCTCGATATCACCTGCGCCGCTTGCCACACCGGCGAATTACGCTTCAAGGACCAGGCCGTGCGAATTGACGGCGGTTCGGCGCAGCATGTCTTGCCTTCCAGCGTTCCGACATTGCGCGGCGGCAGTTTCGGACAGGCATTGGTCGCCAGTCTGACCTCGACTTACTACAACCCATGGAAATTCGAGCGTTTCGCCCGCAATGTGCTGGGCAATGACTATGAGGCGCGCCACGAGCAACTGCGCAAGGACTTCAAGGCGTCTCTGAACACGTTCCTGAAAGTCGCCTGGAACGACACTCACCGAGGCCTCTACCCCACCGAAGAAGGCCCGGGACGCACCGATGCGTTCGGCCGCATCGCCAACGCCACCTTCGGCGACGCGATCTCCCCCACCAACTACCGGGTGGCCAACGCCCCGGTGGACTACCCGCAACTGTGGGACATGTGGACGTTCGACTGGGTGCAATGGAACGGCTCGGCACAGCAACCGATGGCGCGCAATATCGGGGAGGCACTGGGTGTCGGCGCCACGTTGAATTTCTTCGACAGCAATGGTCAGCCGCTGCAGGGCGATGCCCGTTACGCCTCCAGTGTCCGCGTGCGTGATCTGCACAAAATCGAAGAAACCCTGCAACACCTGCAACCACCCGCCTGGCCGGAAGAGGTCTTGGGTGCGGTGGACAAGCCACTGGCCGCCAGGGGCCGCGCGCTGTTTGCCGAGAACTGCGCCGGTTGCCACGTGCCACGCGAGACTCAGGAGGGCGAACGCTGGGTGCAGCATTTGCACATGCTGCCGGTGGAGGTGATCGGCACCGATCCGAATGCAGCGACCAACATTGCCAACCACCGTTTCGACCTGACGCCGCTGCAATGGGATCTGAAGGAGCTTGAGCAGATGGATGTGAAGCTGCATCCAACGCCCAAAGAGCCATTGGACCTGAGCCAGCTATCGGTGGCCAAGGGCCTGGCTTACGTCACCGCATTCGTCGAAAACCGCGCTTATCGCGAGGCCGGTGTCACCCCTCAGGAAAAGCCACAACTCGATGGCTTCGGTCTGCCGATCGGCGTGCGCGAAAAAGTCGCTTACAAGGCCAGACCACTGGCCGGGGTTTGGGCCACCGCGCCATTTCTGCACAACGGTTCGGTACCGAGTCTTTATCAACTGCTGTCGCCCCAGGATGAACGCGCCACCACCTTCTATAAAGGCACTCTCGAGTACGACCCACGCCACTTGGGATATCGCACCGAGGCCTTTACCAACGGCTTTCTGTTCGACACCCGGATTAGCGGCAACCACAACAGCGGTCATGAGTTCCGCGCCGGCGAGCGTGGCAATGGCGTCATCGGTCGACTGCTGCAACCGCAGGAACGCTGGGCATTGCTGGAGTACCTGAAAGTCCTGGGCGGACCGTTGGAGGCTCAATTGCCATGATGATCAATTCGTACAAAAGACCGTCCATGCTCGCCCGCCTCTGGTTGTGGCTGGGACGCCTGCTCGGCAAAACCCTGCTGGCATTGCTGATTATCGGCCTGCTGGGCTGGGCCATCGCGAGCGCATGGTTCGCCTGGCAACACCGCGGCCCGGTGTCGGCGCAAGAACAGATTCCCGCCGGTGAAGCGGCGATGACCCAGGACGTGATCCAGACGGCGGTGCGCATCGTCGATCAACACCGCGAAGGCACTCGCTACCTGCGCGACGCGCATGCCAAGGCCCACGGTTGCGTGAAGGCCGAAGTGACGGTGCTGCAGGAACTGGCGCCAGCGTTGCGCCAAGGCGTATTCAGCGAGCCGGGTAAAACCTGGCAGGCGATGATTCGCCTGTCCAATGGCAACGCCTATCCCCAGTTCGACAGCATCCGCGACGCCCGGGGCATGGCGATCAAACTGCTTGATGTCCCCGGGAAACAGCTGCTAGGCGACCGTCAGGAGCGCCACGAACAAGACTTTGTGATGTTCAGCCATGCGAATTTCTTTGTCAGCGATGTCGCCGAGTATCGTCAGAATGTAGCGGCTCAGGCTGATGGCAAAAAGATCATGGCATTTTTCCCCGGCTGGGATCCGCGCACCTGGCAGATCCGCCACTTGCTCATCGCCCTGGCAACACTGTCGCCGCCACCGGACAGCCCGACAGGGACGACTTACTTTTCGGTATCCCCCTACAAATTCGGTGAGGCCAATGCGAAGTTTCGGGTAGCACCGGATCCTGATAATTGCCCGGCGTATGCCCTGCCCCCGCAAAACCATGACCTGCCGAACTTCCTGCGCAGTGCCTTGAATCAGCAATTGTCGACGGATCGGGTGCCCGCGTGTTTCGTGCTGCAGATTCAGCGCCAGGATGCGAACAGGTACATGCCGATCGAGGACACCAGCATCGAATGGCGCGAGCAGGATTCACCGTTTGAAAGCGTGGCGCGGATTACCCTGCCTGCGCAGGACTTCGACACTCCGGCACTGAATCTAGAATGCGACAACCTGTCGTTCAACCCATGGTTTGGTATTGAGGCGCATCGGCCGATTGGCGGGATCAACCGCTTGCGCAAAGCGGTGTATGAGGCGGTGAGTGACTATCGGCACAGTCGCAATGCCGAACAGTGAGAATTCCTCTGTAGGAGCTGTCGAGTGAAACGAGGCTGCGATCTTTTGATCTCTAAAAGCAAGATCAAAAGATCGCAGCGTGCCGCAGCTCCTACAGAGGAGATCGAGTGATTTCACAAATCGCAGACAGCAAAAAGCCCGCACTAGGCGGGCTTTCTGTGGTGACCTGGCGTTCAGTGGGTCCAGGTGACCGAATATGGCGCAGCGGACGGGACTCGAACCCGCGACCCCCGGCGTGACAGGCCGGTATTCTAACCGACTGAACTACCGCTGCGCGAAACGCTTGAAACGAATGGTGGGTGATGACGGGATCGAACCGCCGACATTCTGCTTGTAAGGCAGACGCTCTCCCAGCTGAGCTAATCACCCTTCGCTTCGTTACGGGGCGCATTATGCCACAAGTTTTCGTAAAGTGTTGATTTAATTGAAGTTTTTTTCAAAAAATCCGAAAACCGGTGAAACGACACAACCCGATGGAACAAGGTACAAACGTGAGACAGAAAAAAACCCGCTTTAGCGGGTTTTTCCGTGGTGACCTGGCGTTCAGTGGTCCAGGTTACCGAATATGGCGCAGCGGACGGGACTCGAACCCGCGACCCCCGGCGTGACAGGCCGGTATTCTAACCGACTGAACTACCGCTGCGCTAAACACTTGAAACGAATGGTGGGTGATGACGGGATCGAACCGCCGACATTCTGCTTGTAAGGCAGACGCTCTCCCAGCTGAGCTAATCACCCTTCGCTTCGGTGTGGCGCGCATTCTACGGAGCGACCCAACCTCTGGCAAGCACTTTTTTAATTAATTTTCTCAGGCCTTCCAAAGGCTTAGAGAAGGGTTGGCCTATGACCCGGCGAAGACAATAATGCCCCCCTTTGTATAAAGGAGAGACTCACCCCATGTGGTTCAAAAACCTGCTTATCTATCGCCTGACCCAAGACCTGCCTGTCGATGCCGAGGCGCTGGAAACTGCACTGGCCACCAAACTGGCGCGTCCATGTGCAAGCCAGGAGTTGACCACCTACGGTTTCGTCGCGCCATTCGGCAAAGGCGAAGATGCTCCACTGGTGCACGTCAGCGGTGACTTCCTGCTGATCGCTGCGCGTAAAGAAGAACGCATTCTGCCGGGCAGCGTCGTGCGCGATGCGGTCAAGGAAAAAGTCGAAGAGATCGAAGCCGAGCAGATGCGCAAGGTCTATAAGAAGGAACGCGATCAGATCAAGGATGAAATCATCCAGGCGTTCCTGCCGCGCGCCTTTATCCGTCGCTCGTCGACTTTCGCCGCCATCGCGCCGAAACAGGGCCTGATCCTGGTCAACTCGGCCAGCCCAAAACGCGCCGAAGACCTGCTCTCCACAATGCGTGAAGTGCTCGGCACCCTGCCCGTCCGTCCGCTGACCGTGAAAACCGCGCCGACCGCCGTGATGACCGAGTGGGTCACCACCCAGCAAGCGGCCCCGGACTTCTTCGTTCTGGACGAGTGCGAGCTGCGCGACACCCACGAAGACGGCGGCATCGTGCGTTGCAAGCGTCAGGACCTGACCAGCGAAGAAATCCAGTTGCACCTGAGCACCGGTAAAGTCGTGACTCAGTTGTCGCTGGCCTGGCAGGACAAGTTGTCGTTCATGCTCGATGACAAGATGACCGTCAAACGCCTGAAGTTCGAAGACCTGCTGCAGGATCAGGCGGAACAGGACGGTGGCGACGAGGCCCTGGGCCAACTGGACGCCAGCTTCACCCTGATGATGCTGACCTTCGGCGACTTCCTGCCGGCGCTGGTGGAAGCGTTGGGTGGTGAAGAGACGCCGCAGGGGATCTAAACCCCTTGTGAAATCCCAATGTGGGAGCGGGCTTGCTCGCGAAAGCGGTGTGTCATTCAACATTGACTTGGCTGACCCGCCGCTTTCGCGAGCAAGCCCGCTCCCACAATTGGTTTTGTGGTGTAACTAATAATAAGGAACAGGCCATGCGCGCACTGGCTGCACTGAGTCGCTTTGTCGGCAATACCTTCGCTTACTGGGTTCTGATTTTCGCGGTGATCGCGTTCCTGCAACCGGCGTGGTTCCTCGGCCTCAAAGGCGCAATCGTGCCGCTGCTGGGGCTGGTGATGTTCGGCATGGGCCTGACCCTCAAACTCGATGACTTCGCCGCCGTCGCCCGCCATCCGTGGCGCGTGGCTTTGGGCGTGGTCGCACATTTCGTGATCATGCCCGGTGTGGCGTGGTTGCTCTGCCAGATCTTCCATCTGCCACCGGAAATCGCCGTCGGGGTGATTCTGGTCGGCTGCTGCCCAAGTGGCACGTCTTCGAACGTGATGACCTGGCTGGCCCGGGGCGACCTGGCGCTGTCGGTGGCGATTGCCGCTGTTACCACCCTCCTCGCCCCGCTGCTGACCCCGGCGCTGATCTGGCTGCTGGCTTCGGCGTGGTTGCCGGTGTCGTTCATGGAATTGTTCTGGTCGATCCTGCAAGTGGTGCTGCTGCCGATCGTGCTCGGCGTGGTCGCGCAACGTTTGCTCGGCGATAGAGTGCGGCACGCGGTGGAGGTGTTGCCTCTGGTGTCGGTGGTCAGCATTGTCATCATCGTCACCGCCGTGGTGGCCGCCAGTCAGGCGAAGATTGCCGAATCCGGGCTGCTGATCATGGCGGTGGTGATGCTGCATAACAGCTTCGGCTACTTGCTGGGCTACTTCACCGGGCGCCTGTTCAAGTTGCCACTGGCGCAGCGCAAGTCGCTGGCGCTGGAAGTCGGCATGCAGAATTCGGGGTTGGGCGCGGCATTGGCCAGCGCGCACTTTTCGCCGCTGGCGGCGGTGCCGAGCGCGTTGTTCAGCGTCTGGCACAACATTTCCGGGGCGTTGCTCTCGACGTACTTCCGGCGCATGAGCGAGAAAGAAGACCGTGAGGCGCTGGCGCAGCAGCCGGCCGACTGACCGGGAAGCTTGATCCCCGGATTAATGCTCGGCAGACTATTGCGCTACGCGGGGACGACCCTGCGGCTCGATCGAGTTATCAATCTGGGGACGGCCCCGTCAATCGATGGAGGTCTTTCATGTCCTGGATCATTCTGTTTTTCGCCGGCCTGTTCGAAGTCGGCTGGGCCGTCGGCCTGAAATACACCGACGGTTTCACCCGCCCGCTCCCCACCGTACTGACCGTCGCAGCGATGGCAATCAGCCTCGGCCTGTTGGGCCTGGCAATGAAGGAATTGCCGCTGGGTACGGCTTATGCGATCTGGACCGGGGTCGGTGCCGTAGGCACGGTGATTGCCGGGATCATTCTGTTTGGCGAGTCGATGGCGTTGATTCGGCTGGCCAGCGTGGCGTTGATCATTACCGGTTTGATCGGCCTCAAGGTCAGCGCTTAGGCCACTGCCGCTTTCGCGAGCAAGCCCGCTCCCACAGGGATCTCCGGTGAACACAAATCTTGTGTAAATCCAGAAAACCTGTGGGAGCTGGCTTGCCAGCGATGGGGCCAATTCAGGCAACAACTATTTGACAGTCCCGCGCAACGCCCCCACCAACCCCTGCAATTTCGCCGGCTGCGCCGCCTCCACCGCCACCGCCGAACCCGCCACCAACGTCACCCGCGACCACAACCGCTTGAACAAGCCCTTGTTCGGATCGCGACTGAAGAAGCTCCCCCACAATCCCTGCAGCGCCAGCGGAATTACCGGCACCGGGGTTTTTTCGAGAATCCGCGTCAGCCCGCCCTTGAACTCGTTGATCTCGCCATCGGTGGTCAACTTGCCTTCCGGGAAGATGCACACCAGCTCACCGTCCTTCAGGTACTGGGCAATCCGGGTGAAGGCTTTTTCGTAGATCTGGATGTCTTCGTTGCGTCCGGCAATCGGAATCGTCCCCGCCGTGCGGAAGATAAAGTTCAGCACCGGCAGGTTGTAGATCTTGTAGTACATGACAAAGCGAATTGGCCGACGCACCGCGCCGCCAATCAGCAGCGCATCGACGAACGACACGTGGTTGCACACCAGCAATGCCGCGCCCTCGTCCGGAATCGCTTCGAGGTTACGGTGTTCGACGCGGTACATGGAATGGCTCAGCAGCCAGATCATGAAACGCATGCTGAACTCGGGGACGATCTTGAAGATGTAGGCGTTGACGCCGATGTTCAGCAGCGACACCACCAAAAACAGCTGTGGAATCGACAGCTTGACCACGCTCAGCAACACGATCGAAACGATCGCCGACACCACCATAAACAGCGCGTTGAGAATGTTGTTGGCCGCGATCACCCGCGCCCGTTCGTTCTCGGCGGTGCGCGACTGGATCAACGCGTACAGCGGCACGATATAGAAGCCGCCAAAAATACCGAGGCCGAGAATATCGACCAGCACCGCCCAGGTATGGGCAAAGCCCAGCACTTGGGTCCAGCTATGGCCGGTGACGCTCTCCGGGATTCCACCGGAATGCCACCACAGCAGCAGGCCAAACACGGTCAGACCGAACGAACCGAACGGCACCAGTCCGATCTCGACCTTGCGCCCGGAAAGCTTCTCGCAGAGCATCGAACCCAGCGCAATCCCTACCGAAAACACAGTCAGGATCAGAGTGACCACGGTTTCATCACCGTGCATCCACTCCTTGGCGTAGGCCGGGATCTGCGTCAGATAAATCGCCCCGACAAACCAGAACCACGAGTTGCCGACAATCGAGCGCGACACCGCGGGCGTCTGGCCCAGACCGAGTTTCAGCGTGGCCCAGGACTGGCTGAAAATGTTCCAGTTCAGGCGCATTTCCGGCGAAGCCGCCGCAGCGCGAGGAATGCTGCGACTGGCGAAATACCCGAGCACCGCAATCCCGACAATCGCGGTCGACACCAGTGGCGCGTAATGCGTCGAAGACATGATGACGCCAGCGCCGATGGTCCCGGCAAGGATCGCCAGGAACGTGCCCATCTCCACCAGTCCGTTGCCGCCGACCAGTTCATCCTCGCGCAACGCCTGCGGCAAAATCGAATACTTCACCGGCCCGAACAGCGCCAAATGCGTGCCCATGGCAAACAGCGCCACCAGCATCAGCGACAGGTGATCGAAGAGAAAACCGATCGATCCTACGGCCATGATCGCGATTTCCGCGAGTTTGATCAGACGGATCAGCGCGTCCTTGGCGAATTTTTCCCCGAACTGCCCGGCCAGCGCCGAGAACAGAAAGAACGGCAGGATAAACAGCAGCGCACACAGGTTGACCCAGATCGAACGGTCACCTTCGATGGTCAGCCGATACAGAATGGCGAGGATCAGCGACTGCTTGAACACGTTGTCGTTGAACGCGCCCAGCGACTGCGTGATGAAAAACGGCAGAAAGCGCCGGGTGCGAAGCAGGTTGAACTGTGAGGGGTGACTCATCTTCCGTGTTTCCCTGAGGTCGGTAGAGAATGGCCTGGATCTGCTTATTGGAATCTCGATCGGCGATCCAGGCCACACATTACCTAAACTTTTCAGGTTATTTCTTCAACCCTGCAATACAAGGTGAGACAAACAGCTCGCCGCGCCACGCGCCTTGCACGGTGCGTTTACCGACGATCAGCCACATCACTGCCAGCAGGCTCACCAGCACACAGCCCATCACGCTGAAAAAACCGAGGTTCAGCGTGCTGGCGAGCTTGAGGGTCGCCAGCGAATACACGCCCAGCGGGAAGGTGAAACCCCACCAGCCGAGGTTGAACGGGATGCCGTCGCGCAGGTAACGCGCGGTGATCAGCAGCGCCATCAACATCCACCACAAGCCGAACCCCCACAGGGTGATGCCGGCGACCAGCCCCAGGCCCGCAGCGATTTCACCGATGCCCGGCAGGCCGTTGGCGGCGAAGATCGCCGGTGCATCAGCGCCCAGCAGCAACATGCCCAACGCGCCAGTGCCGATCGGACCGAGGGCCAGCCAGCTCGAGGCGGCCATGTTTTCGTGGGGCAGTTTGTGCAGCGCCATGCGCAGCAACAGGATGGTCAGAATGCTGAACGCCACGGGTAGGGAAAATGCCCAGAGCACGTAGCTTGTCGTCAGCACCACCAGTTGCGCGTGGGCATCGGCCAGGTGCGGCGCGAGCAAGCCGCCGCTGGCCGCCGCCACTTCCGCCGCCACCACCGGCAACAGCCAGACCGCCGTCATCTGGTCGATGCTGTGTTCCTGGCGGGTAAACATCATGTAGGGGATCAACACACCGCAGGCCAGCGACATCGCCACGTCGAGCCACCACAGCACTTCGGCAAGATGAATCACGCCTTCGCCCCAGCGTGGCAGGCCGAACAGCAGAAAGCCGTTGATAATCGTAGCCAGGCCCATGGGGATGGTGCCGAAGAACATCGAAACGGTGGAATGGCCGAAGATCCGCCGCGCTTCATCGAAGAAGAGAACCCAGCGCGCGGCATAGGCGAAGGTAAACAGGGTGAACAACAGAATGTTGAACAGCCACAAACCTTCGGCCACCGCGCGCAACCCGGGGATCGCCACCGGCAGTTGCGCCAGGGCCAGGGCCAGCACACCGGTGCCCATGGTCGCGGCGAACCAGTTGGGGGTGAATTGACGGATCACTTCACGCGGATGCTGAAGCTGGCTGAACGGCTTGATGCCGGGTTTGGCTATGTTGGGGCAAGTCATCATGAACTCCTGTCCTCAGGTGAGGTTGAGTCCATGGTAGAACCGAATCGAATATCTATATAACGGGTAATTTCTCTATCTGTTATCTACTTTACAGATAAGCGTCTAGACACTGCCTTCGCTTTCAATCACCAGAATCCGCGCCACTCCCTGCGGATGCGCCACGTGCTCGGTGCCGACCGAGGCGTAGAAGATATCCCCGACCTCAAGCAGCACATGCTTTTCTTCGCCCTGTTCGCGATAGCGCATCTGCACCTGACCATCGAGCACCACGAACACTTCTTCACCATCGTTGACGTGCCATTTGTAGGGCTGATCGGTCCAGTGCAGACGCGTGGTGATGCCGTTCATGTTGGCGATGTCCAGCGCACCCCAGGCACGCTCGGCGGTGAACGACTTGCTGCGGATAATCTTCATCGGTCGATCCATGCAAAGAAGGGCCGCCCAAGGCTAACTGAAACCGCCACACTTATGGAGCGCTGCAAACCTTGGTCGCTTGCGCACGCAAGCTGAGCAGGAGCGCGGCGACGGCCAGCACGATCAATGCGGCGACGTAACCGTCGGTGGTCGCGAGCAAGCCGTAGGTGCGGGTCAAGTGCCCGGCGAGCAGTGCCGGCAAGCAAAACGCCAGATAACTCAGCGCGTAATACGCCGACATCAGCCCCGCTCGTTCATGCGGCAAAGCCAGCGGCACCAGGCTGCGCACTGCCCCGAGAAACCCCGAACCAAAGCCGCAACCGGCGACCAGCGTGCCGAGGAAAAACAGCCCCAGACTGGCGCTGTGCACGCCGAGCAGAATCAGCAGCACACCGATCGGCAGCAGACTGGCGCCCAGTTGCAGGGCGCGGGTCGCAGGCCGATTGCGCAACGTGAAAATCATCAGCGCGCCCGTCACCGTCAGCGCCGAGACGGTCGCACCGCCGATCAGGTTGGAAGTCGAACCGGTGGCGGTGCGCAGCAGCGACGGCGCCAGCGAGGCAAAAAAGCCGCCGAGGGCCCAGGTTGCGGTGTTCAGCGGCAGCACACGCCACAAGGTCGAACGCGCCTGAACCGGCACATGCAGGGTCGGCCGCAGCGAAGCCCAGGCCCCGGCTTGCGGGGTGACGCTTTCCGGCAGACGCCAGACATACACTGCCTGCAACACAAACATTGCCAGCAGCAACCAGTAAGTCAGTTGCAACGGCGCCGGAGCGAACTCGGCCAGCAAGCCACAGCCCATGCTGCCCAGCGCCATGCCGAGCAACGGTGCGACGCTGTTGATCAACGGCCCCTGCTGGCGGTCGGTGTCGAGCAGCGTCGCGCTCAGAACAGCGGTGGCCATGCCGGTGGCAAAACCTTGCAGCACGCGGGCGCTGATCAGCCAGGCGACGCTGTCGGCGTGGATGAACAGCAGCATCGCCAGGGCATTGAGCAGCACCGCGGTGAAAATCACCGGTTTGCGCCCCAGATGATCGGACAACGAACCGACCGTCAGCAGCGCCGCCAGCAGACTCAGGGCATACACGCCGAAAATCAGGGTCAGCACTGCTGCCGAGAAGTGCAGTTGATCCTGATACAGGTGATACAGCGGCGTCGGCGCCGTGGAGGCGGCGAGAAAACTGAGTAAGGTGATCGCCAGAAAAATCAGGCTGGCACGGTTGGAAGCAAGGCTGGTCATGGGCACACTCCGCAAAAGCTAATTTTTTGCTTTTGCGGAGTGTGCTCTCGGCTTTGGCTTAAAGCAAATTCTTTGTGTTAAGGTCTGGCGCATGGCTATTAAAGAAGGTTTACGCCCCGGCGGCCGCAGTGCCCGGGTGCAAGAGTCGATTCATTCGGCAGTCCGCGCGCTTCTGCAAGAACAGGAGCGCAGCACCGTGACCGTCCCGCAAATCGCTGCGCGGGCCGGGGTCACGCCCTCGACGATCTATCGGCGCTGGGGCGATCTGACGGCGTTGCTGGCGGACGTCGCCCTCGCCCGCATGCGCCCCGACAGTGAACCGGCGGTGACCGGTGATCTGCGCGGTGATATCCGCGCCTGGGCCGAGCAGTATCTGGACGAAATGAGTTCGGAGCCGGGGCGCAACATGATGCGCGACGTGCAGGCCAGCGCCACGCCGGGGTATTGCGTGACGATCATTGGCGCGCAGTTGCAGACCATCATCGAGCGTCACCCAGACGAGCCGGCGCCGAGCGTTGATCGGTTGATCAATCTGGTGGTGGCACCGGTGGTGTTCCGGATTCTGTTTGCTGCGGCGGCGCTGGAGGTGGATGAACTGCATCGATTGATCGATATGGCGTTGAAACAGGACTGACGCCTTCGCGAGCAGGCTCACTCCTACAATTGGAATGCGTTCCACCTGTAGGAGCGAGCCTGCTCGCGAAGAGGCCCGACCAGTCACCTCAGAACCACCCGGTTTCAAACCTGCGACACCCCGCCACGCCACGACCTTGGTCGACACTGACTAACCGCCGCACTCATGCGAGACTGTCCGCCCGGGCAGGAATGCCGGGGAGTCTTCTGTCGGGAGTGTTGCATGTCGTTGTCCACCGGGCTGATCGCCGCCGTCGCCCTCGCCTATATGGCCATCATGTTCGCCATCGCCTTCTACGGCGACCGTCGCAGCGCGCCATTGCCGCCGCGGATGCGCGCGTGGGTGTACAGCCTGTCGCTCGCGGTTTATTGCACCAGCTGGACGTTCTTCGGTGCAGTCGGACAGGCGGCCGAACAGCTGTGGTCATTCCTGCCGATCTACCTCGGGCCGATCCTGCTGTTGCTGGGCGCACCGTGGGTTCTGCAGAAAATGGTGATGATCAGCAAGCAGGAGAACATCACCTCGATTGCCGACTTCATCGCCGCGCGCTACGGCAAATCGCAATCGCTGGCGGTGGTGGTAGCGCTGATCTGTCTGGTCGGCGTCCTGCCTTATATCGCCCTGCAACTCAAAGGCATCGTCCTTGGTGTAAACCTGCTGATCGGCGCCGGTGCCGACGCCATGGGCACCCGCGCCCAGGACACCGCACTGATCGTCTCGCTGGTGCTGGCGCTGTTCACCATCGTCTTCGGCACGCGCAACCTCGATGCCACCGAGCACCACCGGGGCATGGTGCTGGCGATTGCGTTTGAATCGCTGGTCAAGCTGTTCGCCTTTCTCGCCGTCGGCGCGTTCGTGACCTACGGGCTGTACGACGGTTTTGACGACCTGTTCAATCAGGCGATGCTCGCACCGCGCCTCGAGGAGTACTGGAAGGAAACGATTAACTGGCCGTCGATGGTGGTGCAAACCGGGGTGGCGATGATGGCGATCATCTGCCTGCCGCGGCAGTTTCACGTCACAGTGGTGGAGAACATCGACCCGCAGGATCTGCGTCTGGCCAAGTGGGTGTTCCCGGCCTATCTGGCGCTGGCCGCGCTGTTCGTGGTGCCGATCGCCCTCGCCGGGCAGATGATGCTGCCGAGTCACGTGCTTCCGGATTCGTTCGTGATCAGCCTGCCGTTGGCCCAGGCCCATCCGGCCCTGGCGTTGCTGGCATTTATTGGTGGTGCGTCGGCGGCCACCGGCATGGTGATCGTGGCCAGCGTGGCGCTGTCGACCATGGTCTCCAACGACATGCTGTTGCCGTGGCTACTGCGGCGTAATAACGCCGAGCGCCCGTTCGAGGTGTTCCGCCAGTGGATGCTCTCGGTACGCCGGGTGAGCATCGTGCTGATTCTGCTGCTGGCCTACGTCAGCTACCGCTTGCTCGGCTCCACCGCGAGCCTGGCGACCATCGGCCAGATCGCCTTTGCCGCTGTCACCCAACTGGCCCCGGCGATGCTCGGCGCGCTGTACTGGAAACAGGCCAACCGTCGTGGGGTGTTCGCCGGTCTCGCGGCGGGCACGTTCCTCTGGTTTTACACATTGATCCTGCCGATTGCCGCCCACAGCCTCGGCTGGTCACTGAGCACTTTTCCCGGTCTGGCGTGGCTGCACAGCAACCCGCTGAACCTGCCGATCACCCCGCTGACCCAAGGCGTGGTGCTGTCGCTGGCGGGCAACTTCACGTTGTTCGCCTGGGTCTCGGTGCTGTCGCGCACGCGGGTTTCGGAACACTGGCAGGCCGGGCGCTTTATCGGTCAGGAAATCAGCGCGCGGCCGAGTGCGCGTTCGATGCTGGCGGTGCAGATCGATGATTTGCTGCAACTGGCGGCGCGCTTTGTCGGCGAAGAACGTGCGCGGCAGAGCTTCATTCGTTTTGCCTACCGTCAGGGCAAAGGCTTCAATCCGAACCAGAACGCCGATGGCGAATGGATCGCCCACACCGAACGTTTGCTGGCCGGCGTGCTCGGTGCTTCTTCGACGCGCGCCGTAGTAAAAGCCGCCATCGAAGGTCGGGAAATGCAGCTGGAGGACGTCGTCCGTATCGCTGACGAAGCCTCGGAAGTCCTGCAGTTCAACCGCGCCTTGCTGCAAGGCGCGATCGAGAACATCACCCAAGGCATCAGCGTGGTCGACCAGTCGCTGAAACTGGTGGCCTGGAACCGCCGCTATCTGGAGCTGTTCAACTACCCGGACGGCTTGATCAGCGTCGGCCGGCCGATTGCCGACATCATTCGCTACAACGCCGAACGTGGCTTGTGCGGCCCCGGCGAGGCGGAAGTCCACGTCGCCCGACGCCTGCACTGGATGCGTCAGGGCCGCGCGCACACTTCCGAACGTTTGTTCCCCAACGGCCGGGTGATCGAGCTGATCGGCAACCCGATGCCTGGTGGCGGTTTCGTCATGAGTTTCACTGACATTACCGCGTTCCGCGAAGCCGAGCAGGCGCTGACCGAGGCCAACGAAGGCCTGGAACAACGGGTCAGCGAGCGCACGCAGGAGCTGTCGCAACTCAACGTCGCACTGACCGAAGCCAAGGGCCATGCCGAGGCGGCGAACCAGTCGAAAACCCGCTTCCTCGCCGCTGTCAGCCATGACCTGATGCAGCCGTTGAACGCCGCTCGCTTGTTCTCTGCCGCCCTCTCCCATCAGGACGACGGCTTGAGCAGCGAGGCGCAGAAACTGGTGCAACACCTCGACAGTTCGCTGCGTTCGGCAGAAGACCTGATCAGCGACCTGCTGGATATTTCCCGCCTGGAGAACGGCAAGATCAACCCCGATCCCAAGCCGTTCGCGCTCAATGAGCTGTTCGATACGCTCGGCGCCGAATTCAAGGCGCTGGCGCAGGAACAAGGCCTGAAGTTCCGTGTGCGCGGCAGCCAGTTGCGCATCGACAGCGACATCAAGCTGCTGCGACGGATTCTGCAGAACTTCCTCACCAACGCCTTCCGCTATGCCAAGGGCCCGGTGCTGCTGGGCGTGCGTCGGCGTGATGGCGAGCTGTGTCTGGAAGTGTGGGATCGCGGGCCGGGAATTCCGGAAGACAAACAACAAGTGATTTTCGAGGAATTCAAACGCCTCGACAGCCATCAGACCCGCGCCGAGAAGGGCCTGGGTCTGGGCCTGGCGATTGCCGACGGTTTGTGTCGCGTGCTCGGCCATACCCTGCGCGTACGTTCGTGGCCGGGGCGCGGTAGTGTGTTCAGTGTCAGTGTGCCGCTGGCCCGGGCGCAATCGCTGCCACAGAAAACTGCGGTGGAGTTGAACGGCAAGCTGCTCAGCGGCGCGCAGGTGCTGTGCATCGACAATGAAGACAGCATTCTGATTGGCATGAACAGCCTGCTGACTCGTTGGGGCTGTCAGGTGTGGACGGCGCGCAATCGCGAGGAATGCGCGGCGTTGCTGAACGAGGGTGTGCGACCGCAACTGGCACTGGTCGACTATCACCTCGATCACGGCGATACCGGGACCGAGCTGATGGCATGGCTACGCACCACGTTGGGCGAACCGGTACCGGGCGTGGTGATCAGCGCTGATGGCCGACCGGAGACGGTGGCGCAGGTGCATGCGGCGGGGCTGGATTATCTGGCCAAACCGGTGAAACCGGCGGCGTTGCGGGCGTTGTTGAGTCGGTATGTGCCGTTGTAACCGTTCGACTTGAGTGTTGCAGCGCTACCGCTGACGCCTTCGCGAGCAAGCCCGCTCCCACCTTTGGAATGCATTTCACTGTGGGAGCGAGCTTGCTCGCGAAGCTCTTCGGGTTATTCCGGGAGTTCGACCAGTCCATCGACATCGGTCATCGCCCGCTCCAGCAGATCCGCCGGCAAACTCTTGCTGGCCCGCGCACCGAGCAATTTGAGCTGCTCACTGCGGCTGACCAGGTTGCCGCGCCCTTCCGTGAGTTTGTTGCGCGCCGAGCTGTAAGCCTTGTCCAGCTGTTGCAGGCGATTGCCGACTTCGTCCAGATCCTGAATGAACAGCACGAATTTGTCGTACAGCCAACCGGCTCGCTCGGCGATTTCCCGCGCGTTCTGGCTCTGCCGCTCCTGCTTCCACAGGCTGTCGATCACCCGTAACGTCGCCAGCAACGTGGTCGGGCTGACGATCACGATGTTGCGGTCGAAGGCCTCCTGGAACAGCGTCGGCTCAGCTTGCAAGGCGGCGGAAAATGCTGCTTCGATCGGCACGAACAGCAAGACGAAATCGAGGCTGTGCAGGCCTTCCAGACGTTTGTAGTCCTTACCTGCGAGGCCTTTGACATGGCTGCGCAGCGACAGCACGTGCTGCTTGATCGCGATCTGGCCGAGGGTGTCATCTTCAGCGGCGACGTACTGCTGATACGCCGTCAGGCTGACCTTGGAGTCGACCACCACCTGCTTGTCGCCCGGCAGGTAAATGATCACGTCCGGCTGGAAGCGCTCGCCATCCGGCCCCTTGAGGTTGACCTGGGTCTGGTACTCACGGCCCTTCTCCAGACCCGCGTGTTCGAGCACTCGCTCAAGAATCAGCTCACCCCAGTTGCCCTGGGTCTTCTGGCCTTTGAGGGCGCGGGTCAGGTTGGTCGCTTCGTCACTCAGGCGCAGGTTCAATTGCTGCAGACGCTCCAGCTCCTTGGCCAGCGAGAAGCGCTCGCGAGCCTCGGCCTGATAGCTCTCTTCCACGCGTTTTTCGAAGGACTGGATGCGCTCTTTCAGCGGATCGAGCAACTGGCCGAGGCGCTGCTGACTGGTCTCGGCAAAGCGCTGTTCACGCTCATCGAAGATCTTCCCGGCGAGTTCGGCGAACTGCGCGCGCAGCTCATCGCGCGAGCCCTGCAGGTCGTTGAGGCGTTGCTGATGGCTTTCCTGCTGCTCGCGCAATTCGGCGTTGAGCGACGCAGCCTGCGCGTCGAGGCGACGCAATTCGGCTTCTTTGTTGGCGCGCTCGATGTTCCAGGCGTGCGAAGCGTCACGGGCGTCATCACGCTCGATCTGCAGCAGCTCGACTTCGCGGCGCAGTGCAGCCAGCTCCGCCTGCTTGGCGGCATTGGCCTGGCCGAGGTCGACGATTTCATCGCGGCTTGCCTCAAGCTGGGCGTTGAGCCCGTCCTGCGCCAGTTGCGCCATGGTCAGACGCTCTTCGAGCAAGGCGACCTCGGCTTGCCGGTCGCTGGCCCGCCGTTGCAGTTGCCAGGCCAGCGCCAGCAGCGGCAGTCCCGCGCCCGCCAGACCCAGCAACACGCTGGTCAAGTCCATAGCCATAGCCACTCCTGCCGATCCGATAAAGCCTGAAGGTTAACCAAGGCGTGGGACGTTGGACAGCTCAGTCTTCGAGCAGACCGAGTTCCTGTTGTGCACGCCGGTCACCGGCGCGGGCGGCCTGACGCAACAGATCCTGACCGATGCGCCGATCCCGGGCATTGCCGCACTCGCGGCACATCAACTGACCGAGACGACTTTGCGCCGCAACCACGCCTTCGCGTGCCGGTTGCTTGAGCAGACGCCCCGCCAGATGCTTGGCATTGCGGCTATCGCCCAGACGCGGGCTGTCGAGCAGCCATTCGGCCACACGCACGGAAAATCGCTTGGGAGAGGTAACACGAGGGTGTTCGGAGGTAACAGAGCCTGATACTGAGCGAAACTTCATAAAACACTGTGGGACAGATCTGAGGGCGCGCCACTCTACTCTCTTTTTCGTACAGGTAAAGTCAAAAAAAACCCGGCACGCCCGTGCTAGAGCAAGCGCTAGGGACAATCCACAGAAGCTGTGGATAACTCAGTGGACAACCGCTCCCGAACTCGCGCAAAGCCTTGTGGAATGGGGCCCGCAGTCAAACTGACGATTTTTTCACCAACAAAAAAAGACGATATTTTTCATTGACTTAAACTTTTGATGCAGGCAGCTACCGGGGTCAGGATTGATATGACAGTGAGGTTACGGTCTGCGCAACTAATGTGCACAAGTACCTGTTACCCGGTTATATCGATGCGCTTTTTCGGGTCGTTTTGCTTCTCGGGCTGGGGATAAGCGGGTTGGTGACGGATATGCCTGCACGCTTTTGTGGCGACCGGCGGTTCATCAGGGTGATCCCTTCGCGAGCAGGCTCGCTCCCACACTGGATGGTATTTCCCATGTGGGAGCGAGCCTGCTCGCGAAGAAGCGGGACACCACCTCAATGCTTGGCGATTCACGAAATCTTTTTTACAAAGGGGTTTGCATTGCCCAAGACGTTCCGTTACTATCCGCGGCGTTAGTACCAAGCTGAAAGTCAATTCCGGTCGAACACATCCCCACGGTCAACCTTCTTCCAAGAAGCCCTTCACCGAAAAAAGCGGGAACGACCCCTCGATGGTTTCCAGGTAAATCTTGCGCCGACACTGCCTTTGAATGAATGCAAAGGGTGTTGCGAAGACCACTTACTCTGACCGAACCAGCCTGCAAATTGATCAGGATCTTCACCCCGGGCCCAGAACCTTTGCCCTTGATGTGTTGCCTGTCCTCCTAAGTACCTACCTGCCAGCCCAAGCGCGCCAACTTAATAGCGCTTCAAACTGGCTGCTTTGTTCCAGTCGGGTTCTTTGTTCGACCAACGGTGGTCGACATTACTGGAACGTTTTAACGTTGCACGGTTCTTATCCGTGTCATTTGTAGGAACACCTAATAACTATGTCTACTCAAATCCATACTCAGGATGCCATTCGCACCCTAACCAACGCTTTTGCCCCAATGAACTGCCTGATCATGGCCGCTCGCAAAGGCTGCTTCAGCTTCACCGTGGTCAATGAACACGGGATCGCTCGCCACAGCGAGCGTCTGTACCCCGATCAATACTCCAGCGCCGAACCGCTGCAGGCCGTGATCGATCGTACACGTCAGGCCCTGATTGCCTGAGAGCCGAAAAGGCTGCAAAAGCAAAAGCCCCGCACAAAATGCGGGGCTTTTTATTGCCCGATGTTTCGCTTTTAGCCCTCCGCGCCTAAGCACCATCGGATATAACGCTTTTGGCTCGCGGCTGGAAATATTTTAAAAACAGGCCTTTACGTCGCGAATATGACACTACACTTCAACTCAAGCGGCTTGATCCGCTTTCGGCGAGCCTGATTCGATCCACCGCTGCCAAGGCCCCTTCAGGTATCGCCGCCCAATTACAAGAATCGAGGGCATTATGGGTATCGCTGCCAGCGAACTGTGCCGCTATGTGATCCGTCCCACACTGATCTATCTGGGACGCCACTGCGCAACCGCCGAATCCCTGCTACTGGGGATCGCCGCCAGCCAATCCGCCCTCGGCTCCGCCCTGCATGACCGCCGTGGCCACGGCCTCTACCGGATTGCCGAGCACCGCCATCAGGCTCTCTGGGACCATTACCTGGCACTCGATCCGGAACGCGCAAGCCTGGTTCGCGGCCTCGCCAGCCAACATGCTTTTTTGAGCGGCCCGCACCTCGAACTGACCGTCAACCTGCGTTACGCCACCGCCATTGCCTGGCTGTTGGTCGAAGAACAAAACACTCAGCTCCCCGACGCCGATGACCTGCTGGGCATGGCGCGAATCTGGCGCCAGACCTTCCAGCCCCAAGGCCGCCTGCGCGACTTTACTTACGCCTGGCACACCTGTGTTTCACCTGTGAATCAGGTCGCATGTTGACCCTGCAGTTTCCAAAGATCGGCCAACAGGTCAGGATTTTGGTCGGATTGTCCTACAAAACCGCTCTAACTCAGGCTATACGGACTATAGCGCTGGGACGAAAATGTTGGTAATTTTCGCCCCGGTGATCACCAGGAGTTCTAATAATGAAAAAAGTCATGCTCAAAACCACCCTTAGCCTCGCCGTTACCATGGCATCCACCCAGATCTTCGCAGCTGGCTTTGCCATCAACGAACACAGCATCAGCGGGATGGGCACTGGTTACGCTGGGCGATCTTCCTCTGCCGACGACGCAAGCACTGTTTATGGCAACCCTGCCGGCATGTCGCGCCTCACGCGCGAACAAGTCACCGGCGGTGTGGCATTCCTCGATGCCAAAACCGATATCAGCGACGCCAGCTCCAGCCCTAACGGCGGCAGCAACAAAGGCGACATGGTGCCCTTCACCTCCGTACCTATGGGCTTCTACGTCAAACCGATCGACGAGCATTGGGCATTCGGCCTCGGCGTGTACGTGCCGTTCGGCCTGATTACCGACTACGAAAAAGGCTTTGCCGGCCGCTACTTCGGCAGCAAGTCCGAAGTCCAGGTCATCACCTTCCAGCCGACTGTCAGCTACAAGTTCAACGACGTGGTCTCGGTAGGTTTCGGTCCGACCATCAACCGCATCGACGGCACCCTCGAGTCGAACCTCTCGGTGACTCAACTGGCGCCGGACGGCAAGGTCAAGATCAAGGGTGACGACACCGCGCTGGGCTACAACATCGGCGTACTGGTACAGGCCACCGACACCACTCGCCTGGGTCTGACCTACCACTCGAAAGTCGACTACAAGCTCGAAGGCAACACCAAGGTCAACTACGGCGCACTGGCTGCAGTCGGTCTGGGTGCCAGCCAGAAGTACGACGCTTCGCTGAAGATCACCACACCTGAATCCGTGGACTTCTCGGTTACTCAAGCGATCAACGACCGCTGGAACGTCTACGCCGGTTCGACCTGGACCCGCTGGAGCCAGCTGAAGAAGATCACCGTTGAAAACTCGGGCGTGCAGCCGCTGCTGGCCGGTCAGTTCGGCGAGATCACCGAAGAACAGAACTGGCACGACTCCTGGGCCTACGCCGTGGGTACTTCGTACCAGCTGAACAAGGAATGGGTACTGCGTACCGGTCTGACCTTCGACCAATCGCCGACCAACAACGTCGACCGTTCGCCACGTATCCCTACTGGCGACCGGACCATTTTCAGCATCGGTGCCGGCTGGAGCCCGACCGAAGACCTGACCATCGACGTCGCTTACTCGTACCTGAAGGAAGAGGCGGTCAATATCCGCAACCAGAACGATCGTGGCCAGACCTACGACGCCAAGTATGAAAACTCGGCAAACGGCTTCGGTGTCGGCGCTACTTACCGCTTCTGATGCTGCACGGCGAGGCTAACCCCTCGCCCATTGAAAAGCCCCGCTCTCTCTACAGAAAGCGGGGCTTTTTTGTGCCTGCATGACCGCCACTGTAGGAGCTGCGGAAAGGTTTGACCTTTTTTTCCTGAGCTTT